>DASWZM010000040.1:0-6087 GCA_036404455.1 Occallatibacter sp.
GTTCCGGCCGGAATATAGGCCAGCCATTTCGAATAATTGGGGTTGAGTTTCAGCAGGACCGCTGCTCTGGCCCTTTCCGTTGGAGTCAGCTGTTGGTAGGCAGCGTAGGCCACCGCCATGTGCCCCACGCTGTTCCATGCAAGAGCCTTTGCACAGATCAACAGAGAAAGAACCACTACGGCAAGAAAACTCGTTCTGCGTTGCATTTCAAACCTCGCCTTCGGGTGTTATGCGCAGGGAGCGCGGAGCCGGACGGCTCGAGGGCGATCAAGATCATGTTTGGAGCAAGCCCGGTGCCCTCCCTCCACAACGATGCGCAAGGATAGCTCATTCCGGAATCGGAAGGCTATGCGATTCGTAAGGAAAAGCGCATTGATCCCGTGAAACCTCTCCGGGCGCCCGGCCTGTTTGATTTGCCGCGAAGAGAGCCTACTCCTCCAGCTTTACGAGCCGCACGCTCTTGCCCGTGCGCGCCGACTCCCGGGCCGCGTCCAGAATCTGCATGACCACGACGTTTGTGTCCAGCGCGGTCAGGTCGCCTTTTGGCTCTAACTGGCCGCGCAGCACAGCACCCAGATAACTCAGCGAGTTGCTCTGCGGCGGGCTGAGCGGCGTTGCCGTCGTCAGTTGCTCTTCGGCGTCATGCTCGTGCCGCAGGCGCAGCTTGTCCGCTCCCACGGTGATGGCGTAGCCTGTCGAGCCGTAGACCTCCATATCCTTGCGGCTGAAGGGCCAGTTCCAGGAGGCTTGAATCACCGCCTGCGCATGAGGATAAGCCAGCACAATGGTGGCGTCGTCATCCACGTTGGGGTAAAGCTGCGGCTTGTCGTGATTGACGACCGCGGTCACCGTGAGCGGAGCCTCGCCATGCATCAGCCAGGTCATCAGGTCCGCGCCGTAGCAGCCAAAGTCATAGAGAGCCCCGGCGCCGTTTTTCGCCGGATCGGTGAGAAAGCTCAGGAACTCCGGCGGAACGCCGATCTCGACCGGCCCCTGGTGGCCGTCGTGAATCACCACACGGCGAATCGCGCCCAGCCGGCCCTGTTCCACCTCGTTATACGCGGCCTTGTTGCTCGCGTACCAGGTGGTCTCATAGTTCACCAGGACATGGATTTTGTAGTGGCGGGCTGTGTTCCGAATGGCCAGCGCATCTTCAAGCGAGATGGTCAAGGGCTTTTCGACCATCACCGATACGCCGTACTGCGCGGCAATCTCGATGGTGTGTCGGTGCTCGCCGATCGAGGTATACACCAGCACGGCCTGCGGATGGCGCACCTCGATCATGTTGGCCATGCTCTTGAAGAACAGGCTGTCCGGCAGCGCGTATTTCTTCTCGTATTTGGCGATGAGCGCGGGGTCGGCCTCGGCGATGCCCACCAGTTCAACGTCCCGGTGCTGCGGCAACGCCGAAAGAAAACCCTCCACGTGGCCATGCGCCAGCCCCACTATCGCCACGCGCAGCGGCGCGGGCTGCGTTTGCTGGGCCAAACTCAAGCCCTGTGCGCTGAACAACATCCCCAACATCAGGCATCTCCACCGGCCAGATAAACATCGAAGAAAACGCGGCATGGGTTTTGAACTCTCTCCTGGACCGCAATTTTACGCCGCCCGCGCTGGGAGCGGCACTTCGTGGCTCTCCATGGGCATTGGCCAACAACTTTATCCCCACGTGGGCGGGCTGAAACGCCGTGGGATGCAACTGAGAATAAAGACCTTGGTGGGAATCAAGGAGGATGTGGACCAATATGGGCTGGCTTTTCTGTCTTAGGTTCGAGCTCCCTCTCCTTCGCTGCTGAACTGGAGCGTTCCGCCGAAGAAGCAGGATAGAGTGGCGGAAGCAGCCAAAAGTGCAATTCCAAGGCCGAATGATGGAGGCTGGATGCTGTCTTTTCGCGTAAACCTGCACTTCCCGTTCTCGTCTTTCTTTCCAGGGGATGTTGTGCCGACTCGTTTTCGCTGCCCATGCTGCGGATACAGGACGCTGGAGACCGCCGGCGCCCTCGCATTGTGCCCGGTCTGCTGGTGGGAAGACGATGGCCAGGAGGACGACGATTCCGCCGATGTCCGCATGACCGTGAATGGACAGCTCAGCCTGGACCAGGCCCGGCAGTACTACGCGCACTGCGGCGCGGCCGATCCCCGCTTCATCCGTTACGTTCGTAAGCCCCAGGTCACTGAGCAGTAACGTGCCTTTCGAGGAGCGTTTCCGCCTCTGAACCGCCCCGCCTGTTTGACCCTGCCCGCAAACCCTTTTAACATGAGATCAGGCGTTTCTTTGGCCTGAAGGTGCCGGTTTTGCCTGGAGCGGCTGGCCACGGCGGAAGTTTGCAGCAGGAATGAGTGGCTTGCGGCCAGGAATGAGCAGTTGGTGGCCGGAAATCACCCGAAAGTGGCAGCCCAATCGGCTGTCCAAAGTGGCAGCCTAGAGAAGTAGTTTGTTGGGCGCGAAGTGTGCGTCCGGAAGGCAAAACGTTGAGTTCCATCGACACACTCGAGAACAACCCTCAACCTGAAACGGCAGAGGCTACGCACGACCACGAATCCGCGCACGAAGGCCACGATCACGCCCATGACGGCCATGATCACGACCAGGACCCCTCGCATCAGCACGGACCGGTCCTGAACCCGGACTGTACCCGCGAGCTGGTGCTTGATATTCCCGCCGAGGAAGTCGCCAAGGCTTATCGCGCCGTGGTCGGCAATTACCGGAAACTTGCCAAAATCCCCGGTTTCCGCGCCGGCAAAGTGCCGGATACGGTCATCAAGCGCCGCTTTTCCAACGAGATACGCAAGGAAGTCATCGACGGGCTTCTGCCCGAGCGCTTCAACAAGGCGGTGTTCGATCTGGGCGTGAAGCCGGTCGGCCAGCCGCAGGTGACCGAGCTGACTGTCGAGGACGGCGCGCCGCTGCATGTAAAGGCGGTCTTCGAGTTCATCCCCGCTTTCTCCATCGAGGGCTACCAGAACGTGACCGTGGAGAAGCCAACGGTGGAGATCACCGAAGAGGAATTCCAGCGCGAGCTGGAGCAACTGCGCGAGTCGCGCGCCACCGTTGAGCCGGTCGAGGAAGACCGCGCCCTAAGGGACGGCGACTGGGCGCAGATTACCTACACAGGCCGGTTTGAGGACAAAGGCCAGATTGAAGGTGACGCCGAGGCTGCCCCGGCGGCATGCCCCATTACCGGCGAAGACACTCTGGTAGAAATCGGCGGCAAAGACACCCTCGGGGCATTCACCACGGCCCTGCGCGGCGCCAAACCCGGCCAGGAGCTGGAGGCCGAGGTGATCTACCCCCCCGATTATGCCGATGCCAAGCTGGCCGGCAAGACCGTGGCCTACGACGTGGAAGTGAAGGCCATCAAGAAGCGCATTCTGCCGGACCTGGACGACGGCTTTGCCAGAGAACTCGGCGCCTACGAGAGCTTTGCCGACTTGGAGAACCAGGTCCGCGAGCACCTGGCCAACCGCAAGCGCCGCGCCGTGGAAAGAGAAACCAAGGACCGGCTGTTCGCCGCGCTCACTGAGCGCTACCCGTTCCCGGTTCCCGAGTCGCTGGTGCAGGAGCAGATTGATGCCCGCCTGGAGCGCGGGTTGCGCGCCCTGGCGGCTCAGGGCATGGAGACCGAGCAGATGCGCAAGCTGGACTTTGCCCGCCTGCGCGCGGCCCAGCACGAAGGCGCCGCCGCCGAGGTGAAAACCTCCATCCTGCTGGACCGCATCGCCCATGAGGAAAACATCGCCGTCAGCGACGAGGAACTGGAACGCGAGCTGCAGTTGGCTGCTCTTCAGTCCCGCGAACCGCTGGAAACTCTGCGGGCCCGTTTGACGGAAGACGGCGGGCTGGCTAGAATCCGGGAACAGCTTCGGCGCGAGAAGACCGCGAGTTTGTTGTACGAAAGGCTGCCGGGGTAGGGGCAGCAAAACAAGAGAGCGCGCCGCACGGCCCACGAACCAAACCGGGACCGGGCGGCCCGAAAGAGATCGGGGACCAAAGGCCCCCAACGAAAGAGCGGGAAGAAGACTCAATGGCATTGGTTCCCATGGTGGTTGAACAGACGAGTCGAGGCGAGCGCGCCTACGACATATATTCCCGTCTGCTTCGCGACAACATTATCTTTCTTGGCACACCCATCGACGATCAGATCGCCAACCTCATCGTGGCGCAGATGCTGTTTCTCTCCGGCGAGGACCCGGAAAAGGACGTGCAACTTTACATCAACTCGCCCGGCGGTTCCATCACCGCTGGCCTGGCCATCTACGACACCATGCAGTTCATCCGCAACAACGTGGTCACCTACTGCATCGGCCAAGCAGCCAGCATGAGCGCGTTTCTGCTGCTGGCCGGCACCAAGGGCAAGCGCTATGCCCTGCCCAATTCGAGGATTCTCATTCATCAGCCGTCCATGGGCGGATTGAGCGGACAGGCCACCGACATCGACATTCATGCGCGCGAAATTCTGCGCATCCGCGAGATCACCAACAACCTCATTGCCAAACATACCGGGCAGCCTCTCGACCGCATCGAGCGCGACGTCGAGCGGGACTTCATCATGAACTCGCAGCAAGCCAAGGAATACGGCATCGTCGACGAAATCATCGACCGGCCGCGCACGTAACTCGCTGGCGCCGTTGGCGGGGCTGGCTCCGCTCACATCGCTGAAAACGCTAACCCAGCTAACCCTGTTAAGATCGTCCGAGAGGGAGTAAGCTCCATGAAAATGCGCACGGGACCCGAAGAAGCACTGCGCTGCTCGTTCTGTCACAAGTCACAGGACGCCGTGGCCAAGCTGATCTCGTCGCCCAGCGACTACCCTCGCGCCTACATCTGCGACGAGTGCGTCGCCGTCTGCAACTCGATCCTCGAGGACGACCGCGGAGACGCCGCGCATCCGCCCACCACCGCCGGCCATCTGCCCAAACCGCAGGAAGTAAAGGGGTTCCTCGACGACTACGTGATCGGCCAGGAACAGACCAAGAAAAAGCTCGCCGTCGCCGTCTACAACCACTACAAGCGCATCCAGATGAACCGCATGCGCAACAATGAAGTCGAGCTCACCAAGTCCAACATCCTGCTCATCGGTCCCACCGGATCGGGCAAAACGCTGCTGGCGCACACCCTGGCCAAGATGCTCGACGTTCCCTTCGCCATTGTGGACGCCACAACGCTTACCGAGGCCGGCTACGTGGGCGAGGACGTTGAAAACATCATTCTCAAGCTGCTGCAGGCCGCCGAGGGCGATGTAACCCGCGCCCAGCAGGGCATCATTTATATCGACGAGATCGACAAGATCGGCCGCAAGGACGAGAACCCCTCCATCACCCGCGACGTCTCCGGCGAGGGCGTGCAGCAGGCCCTGCTCAAGATCCTCGAAGGCACCGTGGCCAATGTTCCCCCGCAGGGCGGGCGCAAGCACCCCCACCAGGAGTTCACCGCCGTCGACACCACCAACATTCTCTTCATTTGCGGTGGGGCGTTTGTGGGTCTGGAGCGCATTGTAGGCCGCCGCATCGGCAAGAAGGCGCTGGGCTTCAAGGCTACGGAGACTGAAGCCGAGGCTACCGCACGGTCCCATCGCGACACTGAGCTGCTGCGCAAGACCGAGCCGCAGGACCTGATCAAGTACGGCCTGATTCCCGAGTTCGTCGGCCGCCTGCCCGTCATGGGCGTCCTGGACGAGTTGGACGAAGCGGCGCTGATCGAGATCCTCACCAAGCCCCGCAACGCCATCCTCAAGCAGTACCAGCGCCTGCTGGAGTACGAAAACGTCCGTCTCCACTTCACCCAGGAAGCTACCTGCGCCGTGGCCCGCGAGGCCCTGGCGCGCAAGGTGGGCGCCCGGGGATTGCGCATGATTCTCGAAGAGCTGATGCTCGACCTGATGTACCACCTGCCCAACAACAAACGCGTCCGCGACCTGGAAATCACGAGCGATATGGTCGAGCGCCGCGACCTGTCGCTCTGCCTGCTGGAAAAAGCGGGCTGAGTCCCAGCTTACGCATTGTGGTCCAGAAGACCTTGGGCGCCCAGCTTTCGGAGAAGCACTATTGTGTGGGTCACCCTCCGACGATGTTTACTGATCCTTGGGT
>DASWZM010000041.1:0-19171 GCA_036404455.1 Occallatibacter sp.
ATGACGAGCAGCAACCAGACAGCGAAGAGTCCGCGCCGGAGCGGACTTCCTTTGGACCTTCCCAGCAACCCGCGCCGTCCATGCAAACCGGCCCTTCCGCGCGGATTCAGGTTAAGGAGTACGGAGACTATTTCCCTTGCACTCCGGCAGCTATTCGATACCGGGTGGCAAGGGATCCGATTACAGGGAAGGAGCGGGTACTCGGTTCCGCGGTTGAGCCGAATGCAATTCCGTACGACTGGGCCGTGTGTCACGCCGGGAGCTGGCTCTACCATCGAAGGCACTATGTGTGGGTGCCAGGCCATAAGAGACACCATCATGAGCCGGTTTGCTGGGTGAAGAGCGGGCGTACCGTGGGCTATGTTCCGATCCATCCCAAGGACATCAAAGGCCATCCTCCGATCAACGGGAAGCATGAAGTGTTTGTTGTGAGCGGCAAGCACAGCCCATCGATCAAAGGGGTCGAATTCAACAGCGGGCGTCCAATCGAGGCTCTGAGTGCACCTCCCAAAGAGTTTCGCAATGCGCAATTGCCGCCGCTTTCCCGGGCAGCCGATCCGCACATGGAAGCTCACGCGGTGAAAGACGTGTTCCCGGGGAGCAAAGGCACCGGAGTTAAAGCGGCCGGCATTCCAGTCAGCTTCGACCACAAGTTACAAAGCTTCCTGATGCCCAGACAGGAGATGCAGGGAAACAAGAGCGTGACAGCTATGAGGCCGATCGGCAACCCCAGCGGCAGTCTGCAGGCACGGGCCGGCGGCTTTAGCGGCGGAGGATTTCGTGGCTCGAGCGGCGGCGGTTCCCGCAGCGGAGGCGGCGGCTTCGGTGGTGGCGGCTCTCGCGGTGGTGGCGGTTCGAGTGGCGGCGGTTCCCACAGTGGCGGCGGCTCGAGTGGAGGCGGTTCGCACGGAGGAGGGGGCGGTAGCTCCAGTGGCGGAGGTGGCGGCTTCAGTGGAGGCGGCTCCAGCGGCGGCTCGAGTGGTGGTGGTTCCCATCACTAGGTCTCTGACCGCGTGATTTCGTGCGTGGCGATTGAGTGCTGTGGTATCCCACCCTAGGCGCAAAGACAGAGACGCGCCGAGGGTGCGGCACCCAGGTGGGGCACCCAATTTTGGTACAACAACAAGCGGTCAGAGACCTAGAATCCGGATCGCCTTTGAATGAGTGCGGAATCTGGTCGGTCAAGCTGGGCGAAGAGACGCCTGCAGCCAGTCGAGGTAGGGCTGGCTGCAGGCGTCTACGCGCAGGACCAGGAATTCCGGGGTCTGGTAGCTGTGCAGCTCGTGAAGCCGGGCTTCGAGGGCGGTGAGTTGATCGGGTCCGGTCTTGAGCAGCAACAGGGTTTCAGTGGAGGACTCGATCTGCCCCTCCCAGTGGTAGATGGACTGGACGGCGGGGATGAGGGTGGCGCAGGCGGCGAGGCGCTCTTCGACCAGAGTGCGGGCGAGGTGGCTGGCGTCGCCGGGGCTGGCGCAGGTGGTGAGGACGATGCGGACGGGCGGGGTGGGGTCGGGCATGGGCAATTCCAGGCACAGGAGGTCAGGGTCAGTGTACAAGGAGAGCCGCCGGAATCGGGGAATTCATCCATCAAGGACCCAATCCGAACTGGAATCCATCAAAGCGCGCCTTTGATGACCTTGCGGTAGTTGTCGAGCACTTCCCTGCCGCGTTCAGTCAAACGGCAGATGGTCAGGGGGTATTTGCCGCGAAAGGTCTTCTCGATGGCCACATAGCCCGCCTCCTGGAGCTTGGATAAATGGGCGGAGAGATTGCCCTGGGTGAGGCCCGTAGTCTGGCGCAGGTACTGGAAGTCGGCCTCCTTGACAGCGGCCAGCAGGGCCACGATCATCAGGCGTCCGGGCTCGTGAATGACGCGATCGATTTCGGCAAGCCGTTGAATCTTCGTGCTCATGTCATTCCCTTGCCTGGGCCGGCTGGCGCATGAAGAGCAGGAACACGACACACCCGGAAAGTAGGGATAGCAGGCCCATAAAGCCGTACAGGATCGTAAAGCCCACAGTGAGCGAGACCCTGCTGAAAGCTACCAAAATGCCGGTCAACGCCATGACTACGCCACCGACAACATACCGCGGTAGACGGCCGCTCAAGGCAGCCAGCACTCCGCCGCCGATGCCGGTTCCTGCCAGAATCCAACCAGACGGCGGAAAGGCTCCCTTGTACCCGGCGATCGCCGCCAGGACTGCTATGACAAGCGCAATGCCGGCTACGATGGCGGATTGCTTGCGATTGACGGGCTTGAACTCAACGTAGCCTTCTTTCTCGATAAGAAAATGCCTGCGCACCTTCTTGATGGCCCACTGCGATCCAAGAATCATGGCTGGGACCAGCAGCGCAGAGCTCCAGAAGCCTGCGGTATAGCCCGCCGACCCTGGATGGAAGACCACCTGCATCCACATGGTGGCAGCAACGGTGAGAAAGCACAGGCCGATCGCTATCTCCGGCAAGCCATCGCGGTTGTGCGCCTTCTGTATGAGGCGGCTGGCAATTGCATCGGGACTTTCTTCAAGAAGACGAGACGATGGATCGTTCATTCTGTCCTCACAAACTAGTCTGTACTGCAAACTAGATTGAATTAATATTGCGCTTGTTGCCTTTTGCTTGTCAAGCCGGAAAATGAAGATCTTTTGGTCTTCTACTGTTGCGCCCGGAGGTGGGAACGAGTATGGCGATGGACGGGCGGTTGCCGGGCAAGGGGTGGCTTCAGGTCAAGGACTTGTTAAGAGGCGGTCGAGAAGAATCTAATCGAGTCCTGGAATCGCGGCAAGTTCAAAGTCACTTGTGAGGAAGGCAGTAATGCTTGTTTACCCATCCCATGAAGCGCGCTCGTGCTTGACGTATTCCTGTGCGTCTATACCTTCCCAGATTTCCGCCCCGAGACCACGCAACGCAAGGATGCTGTGCCGGGGTTCAGCAGAAGCGTCTTTGGCGGCCCGGGTGGTCAGCTCTTCCAGCAGCCGCCGCCGATCCTCAGGGCTGAGCGATTCAGCGATCTGGAGCGCGTTTTCGTAGGTATATGTGGCCAAGACGAATCTCCTTCCTTAGTATGAGAGCCGCTTTTCAGTTCGGAACAAGCGTAATCGAACTTGCCGAGAGCATCTGAGTCAGGCAGTATGAACATTGCGGTCCGCCGACTACCCCAGCGACAAGAACCAGTCGCTGGGGACCCCGGTTTTCCACCCCAGCGACGATGACCTGTCGCTGGGGACCCCGGTTTCGCGGCGGACGCAGGTGGAGAAGCGAAATGAACACAGCGATCAAGTTTGGGACCTCCGGGTGGAGGGCGATTGTGGCGGATGAGTTTACGGTGGCCAACATCCGGCTGGCGGTGGCGGGGATTGCCGCGTATGTGAAGACGCAAAAGGAGCCGCACCGGGTGCTGGTGGGGCGCGATCCGCGGTTTCTGGGGGAGAGCTTTGTGGCGGAGGCAGCCAGGGTGCTGGCCGGGGCAGGGGTTACGCCGATCGTGATTCCCGAGGCCGCGCCGACGCCGGCCATTGCCTATGCCGTGCGTACCCTGGAGACCTCGGGGGCCATCAACTTTACCGCTTCGCACAATCCGCCGGAATATAACGGGATCAAGTTCTCAACGCACGATGGAGCGCCGGCGCTGCCGGAGGTGACAAAGCAGATTGAGGCGGCGATCGCGGGGATCAGCGACCACTTCAGCATTCCCACCGCGCAGGGAGTCAGTTTCGACACGGCTGACGTGAAGCCGGCGTTCCTGAAACGGCTCGCGGAGCTGGTGGATCTGAAGGCCATCGCCAAGTCGGGGATCAAGGTGGTCTACGATCCGTTCTGGGGCGCGGGGCGCGGCTATAGCTCGGACCTGCTGCGCGAGGCCGGCGTGGGTGTGGAAACGGTTCACGATTATCGTGACGTGCTGTTCGGGGGCCATGCGCCGGAGCCGGACGACCACCTGCTGGGCGACGCCAAGGCGAAGATGAAGGAGATCGGCGCGGCGATCGGGATTGCGACGGATGGGGATGCGGACCGCTTTGGGATTGTGGACGGGGACGGGACCTTTATCCAGCCCAATTACGTGATTGCGCTCTTGTTCGACTACATTGTGGAAACGCGGGGCTGGCGGAACGGCGTGGCCAAGAGCGTGGCGACAACGAATCTGATCAACGCACTGGCCGAATACCACAAGGTTCCTCTGCACGAGACGCCGGTGGGGTTCAAGTACATTGGCGAGCTGATTATTGCGGACGAGATCGCGATCGGGGGCGAGGAGTCGGCGGGGCTGAGCATTCGCGGGCACGTTCCGGAGAAGGATGGGATGATTGCCGGGCTGCTGGTGGCGGAGATGGTGGCCGTGCGCGGCAAGAGCCTGGGGATGCAACTGAAGGAGCTGTTTGGCAAGGTTGGTTCCTTCTACCCGGTACGAGAGAACTTCCGCTTGACCGCGGAGGTGAAGGCCGCGTTCACTGAGAAGATGAAGGCCGATCCCACTGATCTGGGTGGACGCAAAGTGAGCAAGGTGGTGCGGACCGACGGGCTGAAGCTGATTCTGGAGGATGGGTCGTGGGTGTGCTACCGGCTGTCGGGGACCGAGCCGGTGGTGCGGGCGTATACGGAAGCGCGCAGCGAGCAGGACATGGAAGCGCTGAAGGCGGCGGCGGAGAAGTTTGTGTTGTCGTGAGGGCGTGACGAGGCGGAATGGCGGACGAGAAAGTGCAAGGCGAAAAGGGAGCGGCGGAGACAGTCGGGGGTCCGATGCCCAAGCGGGCGCTGGACTGGACGCTGCGGGTGTGGCGTCCGGCGGGTACCGTGGTGGCGGTGGGCCTGGCGCTGTTGCTCACCTGGCACGTGGTCAATGGCAAGCACGGACTTTCGGTGTGGCACCAGAAGCGCGCCGAGGACCAGCAGTTGCAACGGGAGATCAAGGACCTGGAGCAGGAAAATGCGCGGTTGCGGGAGCGCATCGAGCGGCTGAAGTCGGACCCGGACGCGATCGAGATCGTGGCGCGAGAGAAGTTGCACTACGCCAAGCCCAACGAGGTGATTGTTGCGGTGCCGGCGACGCCGGAAAGCAAGTAAAAAACAGCTTCTAGCTGCTAGCTTCTAGCCTTTAGCTTTCCCATAGCCGAAAATCCGGACTCTTCGACTCCGCTCAGGTCAGGCTCTGGGGCACCCAACTTTCAGCGAGCGTTGAGATAGCGGTACCGTTCCAGCAAGAAAGGAAAGGGAACGTTATTCATGCCAGATTTGCACTCATTTCTAAGGCCGCCGTCTATTCACTTGCTTATGGGAGGTTTTTTATTTTCCATGGCGGTGTTCTCGACGTTTACCGGGAAAACAAGTGCACGTTTTTGTTGGGTCTACCGTGCCAAAGAGCCGATTGTGTTTTGGTTGGTGGTCGCAATGTATTATCTCGGCGGTGTTTGTTTCATCGGATACTTCTGATGTAAGGTCTATCGATTTTCAATCTGAGCTGATTTCCGCGTTGCGTTCATCCGACTGCGCTTTCTCTTTAGCCTTTCCCTCGTCAAATCCCCATCCGGACACAGCCGTAACAATCGGGGATTCCGAGCGTTCTCACGCAGGAGGGCGATCACCCGCCGACGACCAAAGCTGAAAGGCGAGAGCTGAAAGCTAGAAGCTAGA
The DNA here is from genome assembly GCA_036404455.1 of Occallatibacter sp. GTDB lineage: Bacteria > Acidobacteriota > Terriglobia > Terriglobales > Acidobacteriaceae > Telmatobacter. Next base: position 5,629 of record DASWZM010000041.1, read on the forward strand.
GGCTAGAAGCTGCTTTTAGAAATCAATATGCGCGCGCACTGAGCCGACCCACACCGGGCCGCGGTCGCGGTTGTAGCCGGGGTCGGCGATGCGTTGCACATCGAGGGAATAGAACATGCCGCGCCAGGCGTGCCAGGTGTAATAGCTCTCGATGATATTTTCACGGCCATAGTTGAGGTTGCCGTCGCCCAGCAGGAAGCCAAGGCCGCCCAGTTTCAGATACTCCTGGTGGTCGGCCTTGATGGCGTTGGAGACGGCGGCCAGGCCGATCTTGTCGACCGGGCGATGCCAGCGGGTTCCGGCGTAGTCGGCGCCGGCGAGGACGGTCTGGTCGACCTCGGTGTAGGCGAAGGACTCGTGCTGGCCTTCGCTCCAGCCGAAACGGCCGAAGACGCGGAGATTCTCAGTGACTTCCTGCTCGGTGTTGTAGCCGAAGCCGTATTTGAGGGCGCTGAAGTGCTCGTGGAGGGTGATGGTGGGCACGGTTACGCCATATTTGGCGGTGTCGGAGCCGTTGAGGAAGTCTTCGACGGCTTCGCGATAGGTGCCCATGTGGGCGCGGTTGGCGTAGAAGAGCAGGCGGGTGACGCCCTTGCGCTGGGCGACGAAGCTGTGGCGCAACTCGAATTCGCCGTTCTGGCCGTGGGCGCGGCTGAAGGCCCAGTCCATATCGATGCCGTTGGCGATGACGGGCATGGCGAAGATGCCGTAACGGATGCTCCAGATGCGGTCGTCGTACTCGGCCATGCCGCCGACGGTGTAGCCGCGGGTGTCGGCGGCGTAGTCCCAGGCGCCGTTGTTGTCCACGGTCCAGTTCAAGAACTGCAGGTGGCTGTCGCCGCCGGGGCCGTTGACGTCGAAGAAGTCGGGCAGGGTGAGCTTGCCGATGCGGAACTCGATGCGGCGCAGGGGGACGCTGGGGGCCAGCGCAAAAAATCCCGGCTCCTGGCTTGTGGTCTTGTTGGTGAGACCGAAGACCTGGTGGATTTGGTAACGGGCGGGGTATGGGACCCTGCCCAGGTTGGGGTTGCGGACCACGTCGAGGTTGGTGAATCCGGCCAGGCCGAAGGCCTCGCTGAGTCCGCGGCCCTCGGCGGCCTCCAGATCGAAGATCAGATCGTTGTTGTAGCGGATGGAGTGCGAGGGCCGCCAAGCGGTGTAGACGGTGCCGACCATGGAGGTCTTGTACTCGCCCCTGGGGATGAAGCTGTTCTTGCCCTGGTAGGGGGAGTGGAACGGCAGGGCGCCCTGAATGATGATGTTTGCCTGGCCGGAGAGCCACCAGGTGGGGTCTTCGGAATGCGGAAACATGGAGACGATGGGCGGGTCCTGGGGCTCGCGGCCGATGGGGCTCATGTCGGTGGACTTCTTTCCGATGCCGTCCTGCGCGGGCGCGAGTGCAAGCTGAAAAGGGCCGCTCAGGGCGAAGAACCGCACGGGCAGGTTTTGCGGGTCAGGCGCGGAGGGCAGGGAGTCAGGCGCCTGGGCTGCGGCAACGGCGGCCAGCGCCAGTGCACAGAATAGGCCGCCAAGGGCACGCACGGCTCCGCGAGCGGGTGTGGGAGCAGGGCGGAGCGGATTGGGACGGCGGCCGAGAAGGCGGAGCATGGGAGACACTCGGAGTTAAGATGCGGGGCGTGGAACAGGGGGCATAGAATGGAGTCGGAGCTATACCCCCGCTAGGTTAATACCATACCGGGGGTGGGTATTGTCAAGAGGAGGCGTGGGATGTCTCATCAGGAGCGGGAAAAAGTTAAATTGCTGCAGAGGTTGAGGAAACTGCGCGGGCAGTTGGACGCGGTGGAGCGGTCGCTGACGGCGGATGAGGATTGCGGGGGCCAACTGATGTTGTTGGCGGCAGTGCGGGGTGGGGTGAACGGGCTGATGGGCGAGGTGCTGGAGACACATATTCGGTTTCACCTGGTGGACGGAGTCAAAGAGCAGATTGCCCCTGAGCTGGCTGAGGACCTGATCGATCTGGTGCGCGCGTATCTGAAGTGAAGACATTGATCCGGGATCAGAGATCGGGGATCCGGGATCAGAGATCCGGGACCAGGGATCAGCCGGCCCTTCGACGAAGACCTGTTGCTTCACCTCAGCGTGCAAATATCTCTCTCCGGGCGCCACCCCGCCCAGAGGGCGCCCGGCACCCGGCACCCGCTCGGGTCGCAGGCTACCCCGCCGGAGTGGTCCCTGCTTATGGTAGCGGGTAGATGGGCCAAGGATTGTTAAGGTTCGGTAGATTCAGGGGCAGCGAGTCAGCGGGTGAGCGAGCCGGTGGGCAGGCGGGTGTGCAGGTCAAGAGGCCGGCGGGGATGGAACGGCGGGTTGCGCATGGGTGGCTGAACGATAATTAGATTCTAATTCCGCAGGTTTCTGCTTGCGATTTCGGCAAGATAGATTATGATTCGGACTCATCCTGTACGTGACTCTGAAAAGAGGGTTATAAAGTCAGGACGAGAAAAGAGGCGAGATATGGCAAAAACCCCCAGCGTCAAGACTCCGCACCTTGCGGAGCAGGCACGCGTTGTCCTCCCTGGGAGCGAGAAGGCTGCCGCTCTCAATGCAGTTCACCTGAAGGCCACGCCGTCCAAGTCAATGGTCACGGTATCTGTAATTGTGAAACGGAAGGAGCCGCTGAAGATCAACCGGCGCGGCGGGCGGGCCACCGGTCCGGTTCGCGTGAGCCGGGCGGACTACATGAAACACCACGCGGCCGATCCCGCAGCCATGAAGCAGGTGAGCGCGTTTGCGCGGGAGTTCAACCTGAAGGTGGAGGCGGACCCGAAGTCGGTGGCGCGGCGCACGGTGCAGCTAACCGGCACGGCGGCCAACATCCAGAAGGCGTTTGGGGTGGTGCTGGAACAGAAGACAATCGAGGGCGTGGAGTACCGCGTTCGCGAGGGGGGGATTCACCTGCCTGAGTCGCTGACGGGGGCGGTGCTAGCGGTGCTTGGGCTGGACAACCGGCCGCAGGCGCAGCCGCATTTTCGCGAGAAAAGGGAGCAGGCCGAGGCGGCCGCAGCGCCGAGCTCTTACACGCCCCCGCAGGTGGCGCAGGCGTACCAGTTTCCCGCCACGGCGAGCGGAGCGGGGCAGACGATCGGGATCATCGAGTTAGGCGGCGGGTACCGGCAGACGGACCTGACGGCTTACTTCAACACGCTGGGGATTGCGGCGCCGGCGATGACGGCGGTGAGCGTTGACGGCGGGAAGAACGCGCCGTCGAAGCCGTCGAGCGCCGACACCGAGGTGATGCTGGACATTGAAGTGGCGGGCAGCGTAGCGCCGGGGGCGAATATTGCCGTGTACTTCTCGCCCAACACCGACAAGGGTTTCATCGACGCGATTACGACGGCGATACACGACACGACCAACAAGCCGGGGGTGATTTCGATCAGCTGGGGCGGGCCGGAGTCGAGCTGGACACAGCAATCGATGGCGGCGCTGGATGCGGCGTGCCAGTCCGCGTCGGCGCTGGGGATTACGATTACGGTTGCGGCGGGCGATAACGGGTCGTCGGACGGCGCGACGGGGAACAATGTGGATTTTCCGGCGTCGAGTCCGCATGTGCTGTCGTGCGGGGGAACGACGCTGGACGCCAATGGGGCGACGATCGTCTCCGAGGTGGTGTGGAACGAGTTGGCCAACGGTGAGGGCGCGACGGGCGGCGGGGTGAGTAACGTGTTTGCTCTGCCGAGCTGGCAGGCGAACTTCAATGTGCCCGCGGCAAGCACGAGCTCAGGCGGGCGCGGCGTGCCGGACGTGGCCGGGGACGCCGACCCCACGACGGGCTACACGGTTCGCGTGGACGGACAGAACACGGTGGTTGGCGGAACGAGCGCGGTGGCTCCCCTGTGGGCGGGGCTGGTGGCCGTTGCGAATCAGCAACTTGGGACGCAGGTGGGGTTCATCCAACCGGCGATTTATGCGGCCAAGGCGGCATCGGCGTTCACCGACATCACGCAGGGCAACAACGGAGCGTTCTCGGCCGGACCGGGGTGGGATGCGTGCACCGGGCTGGGGTCGCCGATTGCGGGGACACTGATTCCGCTGCTGGCGGCCGCGGGAACAACACCGGCGCCTCCACCGCCGCCCGCACCGCCAAAGAAGAAAAAGAGGAAAAGGCGGGCCGAGGTAACGCCGGTGGCGAAGAAGGCCGGCAAGAGGGCTGAAAAGAAGGCTGTGAAAAAGACGGCCGGGAAGAAAGCCGGAAAAAAGAAGGCCGGGAAGAAAAAGGCCAAGAAGGCAGCCAGGTAGCGATCAAGGCCGGCTGGTCAGGGCTGGCCCGGAAAGTGCCGGGTTGGAGGAGCATTCTCTGCCCGTCTGCAAGCGCAGGCGGGCAGAGTTGTCTGGAGCGATCCAGGGCGGCAATTGTCCTCCCGGGGGGAGAATGTGGCCGGGTGGGGGAGTGTTGAGGTTTGGTTGATTGGCGGGGCGGGAAGGGCAAGGAACAGCCCTCGCGGCGACGAAGACCTGTCGCTGGGGACCCCGGTCACAGAAGCGCGATCTGGCTCTCCCGCCCTGTGCCCGGAGCCCGTGCGGCGTAGTTGGCAGGACATCCCCGGTTTGAAACCGGACGTGGGGCACCCTGATTCGTTTGCCCGCTGAGACTTTGAGGGTCTCCCGCCAATTACAACATCAGTTATTTACCACATCAGCTTAAGCGCAATCTGGAGCTCGCGGGGCAGGTTGCTTTGGCCCCACGGCCCTTTTTCAATCGTGCCGAAGTTTGAATCCTGCACACTCCCCTCGTAACCTTCCTGCCACAGCGGGTGATTGAGGGTGTTGAACGATTCCAGGCGGAGTTGAAGCTTCAATCTCTCAACGATGGAAAAGTTCTTTGAGAGGTTCGTGTCAAATTGTTCGTCGCTGGGTACGCGGATGCCTGTGGAGACGGTATTCGTGTTTTCGCCGTATTCCGGCAGCACAGAGAAATCCGGCTGAGTGCAGCCGGTATAGTTGAACGGCAACTGCTTCATGTGCCATCCCCAATTGCTATCATTCGGATCGGCCGACCACTGCCACTGTTGAGCGCATGCGGCAACGCCGCGGATATATCCGGTGGAAGGGTCAATGCGCCGTGGAACCTTGGCATTGTGGATGTAGTGCTCGCTGGGATTGTTGGGAACACCCCATGGCCAGCCAGTCTCATAGATATAAAGACTGCCAAGTTCCCATCCACCGATGACTCCGTCTATAAGGCGATTGGCGTTGGGCAGGAGCGAACGGCCACGGCCGACCGGGAGCAGGTAGACACCGGAAAGGGTGATGCGGTGGGTGCGGTCGTTGCCATCGAGGCTTCTGCTGGGAACGCGGTACGTCTCATCTGCCCATCCTCCCTTGTCCATCAGTTTCGACCATGTCCAGGTGCCATGCGCGGTGAGAGAATTGCTCCACTTGTGGACACCGGTAACCTGGAGGGAGTTGTACCAGGAATTGATCGCGTTCGTCTGCCATTCGGTAATGTCGCCGAATTCAGGGAAGGGACGAGTCAGATTCAAGGCCTTGATGGTTGGCGACGTGTCATAGCCGGATCCGGCGAAGGCGCTTATTCCGAAGAATGGGCTTGCGGGATAGTCGTTGTCGCAGATACTTGGGAGTCCGCCCATATCGAGATTGCAGGCTTGGAAGGAGGCAGCGCTTTCATGGTTGACGTTGTCGCTGCCATCGCCATTGTAGGTGCGGCTTCCCACATAGGTGATGTTCAAGGTGTCCTGCTTCAGGAAGCTGTGCTCAACTCCCATGGAATAGGACCAGAAACTTGGACCCTTATAGTGCGAATTCAGGAACCAGGGGCCCTGTCCCAGGTCCGTCAGCATCCCCTCCGAATTTCCGGGAGGCTGCAGGATGGACGTGTACGGTGTGGTGAGGTTGGCGTAGGGTGTCTTGCCTCCGTCGAGAGTGGAAGTGAAATTCGTGGAGATGCTGTAACCCAGCGAGTTCGGCCCATTCTCCGGGTTTCTGAACGTCTCGCCGAAACCGCCGCGGAGGACCATTCTGTCAGTCACGGCATAAGCGAAACCGACGCGCGGCTGGATATTGGTTTTGGTAAGCGCATAGGGGGCGCGCGGATTGCCATCGACGCCAAGGAAGGTGACACCGCCCAAGAGCGGCAACCCGCCCGGCAACAGCGAAGGATTTGTTATTTGAGAACTGACGGGGTTGGTGGCGGTCATATTGAATGCGTAGTCGCCTTTGTCGCCCCGCTCGGTTGCCGAGGCGTTGAAGTCCCAGCGTACGCCGAGGTTCAGCGTGAGCCGTCTGCTGAACTTGAAATCGTCCTGAACGAACGGCGCCCAGTAGTGCGCGGACCAAAACGTTTTGGTGTTAATGCTCACGTTACCCGAAGACGGGGTTCCCAACAGCAGAGAGGAGTAGGAATTGCCGCTGTTGTTCGTCCACTGGCTGCCGATATAGTTGGATTGAGTCCACTGGCGATCGACCCAGAAGTAAGGACCGCCGCCGATAATGTCGTTTGAGGACTGCAGGAAGCGGACGTCGAGGCCTCCATGGATGGTATGTTTCCCCTTGACCCAAGTAACAGTCGGGAACAGGCTGAGAGATTCACTTATGGTTTGCCCTGAGCCGTTATTGCCAACTTCGGCAAATTCGCTGGGCTGAATCTCGGGAAATTCGGACCGGCCCGCGGGCCCCAACTGGGAGACCAGGGAGCTGGACCAACCGAGAGTGGTGGGGTCGAAACCGGCAGGACCGCCGTATGAATAGTCGGCTCTGACGACAGCGATGGCGCGAAAGTCCGACAGTAGATTTGGAGCGAAGGTGTGAGTCTCCTGCAAGGCGAAGGTATGACTGCGTTCCCCGTGGGGGAGCTGGCCTTCGGCAATCGGGCCGGGCATGCCGTTGGTATTGCGAATCTCAACGCGTTCCCAATACCCGTAGCGGAGACTGGCGCGATCTTTCTGCGTAATGTTCTGGTCCACTTTGCCAATCACATTGCGGTAGCGATCGGTAGTGGGATTGGGAGTCGCGAAGTTGTTCGCAAAGGGGTTGGTGCCCGGTGCGGGAGTGGTGTTTGGAGCGGGGTAATAGGACATGACCGCTTGAGCGACCGGGTTGAGGCGTCCTGGAGGAATGATATTGCCGGGAAATGGCTGGCGAGTGCAATTTCCGCTAGCATCGCAAGCGAGCGTCAGAGGGTCATAGACGATGATCGGCTGATAGGCCCCGGCTGAACCGTTCCACCAGGTCAGATCGCTGAAGTCGCCTTTGACCCAGCTGGGGTCTGGAACTGAGGTAACCAGGGAGTTGGGGACAACCTCGTTCCAGTTTTCGTATTGCAACAGAAAGAAAGACTTGTCCCGCCCATTGAAGAGTTTGGGCAGAACAATAGGACCATCCAACTCCGAGCCGTATTGGTCCAGCTTATGTTGCGCTCTTGCGTACTCTTTTACTGCCTGTGGGCTGCCCACGTTTCCGGGTTGGGTCAACAACCAGTCGTTTTGCCAGGTGTTGGCATCCAAAAAAGTGCGGCGGGCGAACTCGTACACGTCTCCATGGAGTTTGTTCGTGCCCGTTTTGAGGTTCATGTCCACCACGCCGCCGGCGAGGCGCCCATATTGCGCGTCATACGGGTTGGTGATGATCTTGAATTCCTGGACGGCATCGACTGGCGGGACATAGGCGATCTTCGAGTTGCCGGTATTGACGATGCCAGACGCCTCATTCGACATGCCATCGAGCATCAACTCGTTGAGTGACGAGCCGCCGCCGTTAATGGAAAGGTTTTGCTGAGTGTCGTCGAAAGGCCTCTGCCACTGGATACTCCCTGTCCAAATGGCGCCTGCGTTCAAGATGGAGAGCATGTCGGGATCGCGGCCGTTGAGTGGAAGTTCGGTAACCCGCGTATTTTCGACGACCTCGCCGATATCCGCCTTTCCAAGATCGAGCAGCGAATCGCCGACAACCGTTACAGTTTCCGTCGTGCTTCCAACTTTCAGCTTAAAATTCACGGTTGCCGTTTGACCCGTTTGCAAGACAAGGCCTTTTCGGAGTCCTATTTCAAAACCGTTAGCTTCAGCGGATACCGTATAGTTTCCCGGCTTAAGGTAGGGAATGGTATAGGCCCCTGCCGCCGTTGAAACCGTTCCGATATCCACGTTGGTCTCAAGGTTGTGGGCGGTAATCGCGGCCTTGGGCAGAACGGCCCCGCTTGCGTCTGTGACAAATCCAGTGAACTCCTGCGCCGCCAAGAGGCTGGCGGTCAACAGAAAACCCAGAATCAGCAACCTACGTGCGTTTTTCATGAGATCCTCACTTATAGAATGCGATGGCCGCATCTTATCGAGAGGATTGTTGACTCGGCGATGCGGGACACCTGGAGCAGCCTTCGTCAGGGCTTGCCGGCATAGGGATTGGTTTATTCCTTGAAAAAGGCCGCTGTCTGCTCTTTATTGCTCTCTTTGCTTCCGCATATGGGTTAAGAGCCTGTTTGGCTTTGCTCTGGCACTCCAGTTGCAGTGGGCGGATGGCTTCGAATTCCGGGCCTGGATTTCGCGAGTCTGGCACGTCAAATCAAAGGCTTACAGTTCACGTCTGTTCCATCGGTTTGCAACTGCAACTGTAGTAATAACGAGCGAGATTCGAGGCGGCCGGCGGCAGGCGCAGGACAAGTATCCGCGCTAAGGGAGTGCTGTTTGAGCGAGGGCTGGGGTTTGATCGCGGCCGGCGCCGCGTTGATTGATTTTTAAAAGAACAAAATGGGTGGGTTGATGCCGGGGTTGAAACCCCGACCTACCGGACCGTGCTCTTGGCTCGTTACAGAAGCAGAAGCAGGTCCCCTTCGACTTTGGTCAGGGCAGGCTTTCGACTTCGCTGCGCTTCGCTCAGGATGACAAGCTATTTTGTTGTGGATTGGGCTATGTGGCGGCGGGGGCGCGCATGGATTCGAGGGCTGCGGTGAGGTCGGCGGCCAGCGACTGCTGGGCTTCTTCGGTGAGCTTGGCGTCGTGGCTGGTGAGATAGAAGACGTCGATGGCGGTTTCGCCTTCGGTGTCGATGAGAGCTACCTTGATGTCGCACTGGTGGGTGCTGAGAGTGAGGGCGATCTGGCGGAGAAGGCCGGGGACGTCCTGGGCGATGACTTGCAGGAGCGTGGAGTGGGTGGAGGAGTCGGAGTCGAACTGGAGGCGGGTGGCGACTTCGACCTTGAGGTTGGCGGGGTGGTTCATGTGGCGGCGGGCCTCAAGCAACTGCTGGACGGAGACTTTTTGCGCGACGACGTCGTGGAGATTGGCGAGGAAACGGTCCTTTTCGCTGGGGTTGAGCTCGAGGGTGTGAAAGACGTCGGTAAAGTGGAAGCTGTCAACGATGACGCCGGAGTCGTTGGAGAAGGCGCCCGCCTTGACGATGTTCATGCCCCAGGCGGCGAGGGTTCCGGCCACGTCGGCAAAAAGGCGGGTGCGGTCGCGGGTGATGACGGTGAGGTCGAAGAGTTGGCGACTGGGGTGGAGGTCGAGCTGTACGGGGTTCTTGGCGAGGTTGAGGGCCATCTGGAAGTGATGGCGGATCTGCTCGGGGAGGCGGGTTTGCAGGTAGCGCTGGGGCAGGCCTTCAAGGAATCGCCGGAGGGCCTCGACCTGGGTGGGCGGGACCATGGAGCGGATGCGATTGAGCAAAGTGGGGTCGATGGCGGCGTGGTAGCGGATCTCGTCCACACTGCGGTCCATGAAGTTGGCGGTGGACATGTAGAACTGCCAGAGGTTCTCGGCCTTCCATGGAGTGAGGGCGTCGGGGTTGACGGCCTTGATGTCGGCGAAGGTCATGATGGTGAGCATTTTGAGGAGCTGGGGGCTGCCGATCTTCTCAGCGAAGCCGCGCACGTTTTCCAGGTCGAAGATGTCGCGGCGCAGTGCGAAGGACATTTCGAGGTGGAGGCGGATGAGCTTGAGGATGGACTCGCGCTCCTCGGCATCGAAGTCCAGGCGGGCGAGGAAGGCGTCGGCCAGTTCGACGCTCTGGCCGGCGTGCTCACCGGTGCGGCGGGCCTTGCCGGTGTCATGGAGCAAGAGGGCCAGGAGAAAGAGGTCGAGGCGGTCAATCTCCGGCAATAGCTGGGCCAGGCGCTGCTCGTAGTCGTGGGCGGGCTGGCGCAGGCCGTGGACGTTGTGGATGGTGAGGAAGGTGTGCTCGTCTACGGTGTAGCGGTGATAGCTGTCGCGGATGACCAGGGCGTCGATGCCGTGGAACTCGGGGATCAGCATTTCCAGGACGCCGAGGGCGTGCATGGTCCTGAGCGCATGTGCCGCGTGGGGGCCGAGGAGAACTTCGCGCAACGCGTTCCAGAGATAGGGGCCTTCGGGGATGTGGATGGCGAGGGCGGGGAGAGCGTCGGTGATGCGGTCTTCGGCGGCCTGCGAAAGAGTGTAGCCGTGGGTGGCCATCAGGGAGAAGATGCGGAGGATGGCGGAGGTGTCGTTGAACTGTGCGCCGGGGACGATGTCGATGCGTCCCTGGTCGAGGAGGAAGTCGGTTCCGGCGATGGGAGTGCGGCGGCGGCGGAACTGGCGGTAGAAGCTGACCGGGGCGGGCAGGTGCTCCATGAGCAGGGCGGCGCGGCGGTAGATGATGCGGGCGTGGCGATAGTAGGTCCGCATCCAGTAGGCGGGATCGGCGGTGCCGCGGGTTTCAAGACCGATGGAGTTGGCGGCGGCTTCGTCCTGGGACTGCCAGTCGAGGGTATTGTCGTCGCGGCCGTGGCGGAAGTGAAGAAAACAGCGGGCGGCGGCGAGGAAGTCAAAGGCGGCCTCGGCGTCGCCGCGTGCGCTCTGGAAAACGCCGCCGCGCTGGCGGGGCCACTCCCTGGTCTCCTTGAGGTGGAAGAGGAGGGCGAACCAGACGGCGAGGTGGTAGTCGCGGAGGCCGCCGGGACACTCCTTGAGGTTGGGCTCGAGGTGGAAGATGGTGTTGCCGAACTTGGCGTGGCGGGCGCGGGCGATCTCGCCCAGCTTCTGGGTGATGGCGTTCCACTCGCTGAGGACGAGGCCGGGAAGGACGGTCTGGTGGAGCTGCTGGTAGAGGGGAAACTGTCCGGCGAGGAAGCGGCGGTCGAGGGTGGCGAGGGTGAACTCGAGGTTGTCGGGGTCGAAGCGGCCGGCCTCCTTGACGGTGCGGGAGCTGGGGCTGGCGCGGAGACCGATGTCCCACATGCCCTGGATGATGGCGCGGACCGAGTCTTTGGACTGCTCTTCGGTCTTTTCGTCGGCAAAGGCGAAAAGGACATCGATGTCGGAGTAGGGGAAGAGATCTTTTCGGCCGTATCCGCCGAGGGCGAGCAAGGAGATGTTGAGGTAGGGCTGGCCGGCGAAGGCGCGGCGCCACATTTCAATGAGGATCCGATCGACCACGGCGGAGCGGCGGCGGATGGCGGCGGTGCCGTCGCCTGTGCGCTCACAGGTCTGGCGGACAAGCGCCATCTCCCGCATATACTGCTCCCGAAGATCGTCAACCGCCAAAGCGACTGGATTCATGAGGGTTTGCGTGAGGCTCGCCGAAGCAAGTAAGGAGTTGTTAACAGAATAAGCGATTTTCTTGTGGATGGGGCAGATTTGGTGGCAGGGTCTCGAAAAACGGGACGGGCGGGTGGGGCGAATTGGGCTTTTTGGGGGCTGAAAGGGGGGCGATTCTGGGAAGGCGTACCGGCTACCCGCTGCTCGTGAACGGGGCCCGTGGCGATATGCGGTTTTCCATCCTTTCGCCATTTTCTTCTCGAAAAGCCGGCGAAAGGATGGAAGCCCCAGTGCGAAAGGATGGTCCGCTTGCGTATTCCGGATTATTGCTTAAGCTCGAAATAGCCGAGGGTCAACTGGGTATTGTCCGTTTCGATGCCCACTGCCCGGGTGTTATCGACAAGATAGAAGGTGAAGTTGTCAGCCGTAGTGCGGGAGGCGGTATCGAGGCCGGTGAGAGTGCCGGTAAAGACTCCGTTGGAACTCGCGGTCAAGCTCCCGGTTATCGCCAAGTCCGCGAATCCGTTACCGAAATCCGCGAATCCCGACAGCATATCGGTTCCGTTGTCCGCGACTGAGGTGACCGGGCCAAACGCGGTGGAAAGCACGCTCGTCGTGCCGGTATTGGCCAGGCCGGCGTTCAATCCATAGGTTCCGCTGAATGAGGCGGCGGTGAATGCGCTCGTTTGTTGCTGAAAAGCCTGACCGGCGAAAGGATTGATGTATTCGCTGGAGAGCAGAAGAGCGTTGCCGTCTCCTGTCAGATAGAGATGCAGACTGTCAGTGAAGGACAAGTTGGACGCTGAGCCATCCGTCAGATTGGAGAGGGTTGCACGGCCAGTGGAGTCGATCGTCCAGGAACCGTTGACGGGGATCGGGCTCGCGGCATTGCCGGTGAGGTCGTTCCAGTTAAGTGCGCCGGTGAGCGTGCCATCGGCGTTGGCCGTAACAACTCCAGCGAGCTGATACATGCCGTACTCCATCTGGGTGGAAGCTCCGAAGACATAGCTTGTGCCCGCGATCGAACTGCTGCTGAAGGTTCCAGTGCTGGTTCCCTGGCCAAGAGCTAGGCCACCCATAACTCCCTGATAATTCCCGGAATTATTGAGAGCCGCGGAGACGAGACGAATGTGAGTAGAGTCGACGATATACCCGATCAAATCCTGCACCGGTGGGGCTGAGGACTCGCCGGGATTCAACACAAACTGGACTCTGCCGAACTTGTCGGGAGCGCTCACCGTGCTTGCTGCCAAAGTGCCGCAGGAGATGCCGCCGTAGTATCCGACAGCGATGCAATCCAGGACGCTGCCGATTCCCGAGATTCCGCCCGGGCTGTCGACGTTGAGTATGCCTCCGATCCACGCCTGCTCCGCGTACTGATCGCCGCCATACATAGAGATTGCATATCCTCCCGCGGGCGCGGCCGTGCTGGTCTGCAGATCGAGCGTACCGCTGCCCATCGATCCGTAGAGTTGCGCGACAAATCCTTCGCCGCCGGATGCAAGCACGCCGTTCAGTGTTTCCTGGCCGCCTTCGACCCAAAGAGAGATTTGAAGATTTCCATCGGGGGTGGCGGCATAACTTCCGCCGCCGATCTCTCCCGATAAATAGGCATAAGGAAATGGGTTGCCGTTGTCGTCGATGGCATAAGCGATGGAGTCCTGCTCGCCGCCAGTGATGGTTCCATTCCGGGCTACGAGGACGCCGGTGACGAAGTTGGCATTCGACCCGGACGACCCTGAGACCTGATAGACATAGGTGCCGTTGGCCAGCGTTGGAGCTTGCGGAATGATAGTGATAATGGCCGACGCCGACTTAGTGGGATCGGTGACCGAGGTTGCGGTGACGGTCACGGTGTTGCCGGGTGGAATCGCGGAGGGCGCGGTGTACGCGGTATCGAGATTATTGGCCGTTGTTGTGGGGTTGAAGGAGCCGCACTCGGAGCCGCCGCAGCTTACCGTCCACTTCACCTGGGGATTGGCGGAAGTATCGTTGGTGACCGTCGCGCCCAAGTTCACAGTGGCGTTGACTTGCACGGAAGCGGGCATCGACGCTGGGAAAGAGACAGCAATCGA
>DASWZM010000042.1:0-7405 GCA_036404455.1 Occallatibacter sp.
CACATCCGCGAGGTGGTGCCGTGGTTCAAGTCCAGCTACCAACTGCGCATGAACGACAAGCGCCAGACCGAAATTCCCGTCAGCCGCGCGCAAACCCGGCGGCTCAAGGAGTTGTTCAATCTGTAGCGGATTGTTTCTCCCGTGGACAGCGTCGCCAGCGCCTTAGTCGTAGCGCTCGAAGACAATCTGCTTGCGATGCCAGCCGTAGCCTGCCAGCCGCTCACGTACGCTCGCGACCATATTATTCAAGCCGCAAATATAGGCGTAGATGTCGAAGTTCAGCTCCGACGTCAGCAAGGTTGGATCGGCCGGGGGCGCCGGAAGCGGCAGGCCCAGCCGGGCGGCGCGTTCCTCCACGATCCTGGCCACATGCTCCTGTACATAGCCGCGCAGACCGCCCCAACTCTCTCCAGCCCGACTCAGCGTGATCAGGTAGTGAAAGTTTGGCTTGCGCCGTGCAAGAGCCTCAAATTCCTCGTGGTAGTAAAGCTCGCTCTCGTAGCGGGTGCCGTATACCAGCCAGACATCCTTGCCCTCGCTGCGATCGGAGCCATCCTCGGGAAACAGCCACTGCGCAAAGGCGCGCATCGGCGCCACGCCCGTACCCGTGGCCACCAGGATCGAGTCGGTAACCGGCTGCTTCAGTACAAAATATCCGTGAGGCCCGTGAATCTGGATGGCGCCGCCGGGGGGCAAGTCAGTCAGGTCGGCCAAATGGTTCGAGAAGAAGCCGCCCTCAACCCGGTTCACGCACAGATCGAAACGATTGCTCCTGGCTGCCGACGCAATCGAGTAGGCGCGCGTCTGCTGTTTGCCGTCTGCGTCCTCGGCCACCGCGGAGAGGAACTGGCCGGCGATAAACGGAAAGCTCTCAAGCCCGTCGAGGACGAACTCAAAGTGGTAGCACTGCGACGATTCGGAGATAAGGTCTTTTCGTTCAAGACGTGCGGTATGAAGCTCGCGTGCCAAGGCAATTCTCGCTGCAAGGAAGGATGAAGCCCGAAAAGCGGACTATAGGCAGTATCGCCACTCAAGGGCTGAAGTGGCAAGTCAACGGTCCCATTCTGCTGTTTGAGCTTTAGCTGATGGCGATTACCGAATGCGCGCTTCCACCTATAATGAACGGGGAGCCGGCTGAGAAATCTGTTTGCTCCTGGTCTTTCAAGCCTGTCTTTTGAGGAACCCATGGCCGCATTGATCGACGCCATTACCGTCAAGCGCAAGATGTTTTTCGAGTTTGAAAACACCCCCTTCTACTGCCTGGAAGCGGAGGTTTCCACACCCACCGCCCGGGGTGGCCAGACACTTGTCCGCCTGAAGATGCGCAACCTTCTCACCCGCGCGGTCTTTGACAAGACCTTCAAGGCCAGTGACAAGTTCAAGGAGCCCGACCTCGAAATGGTCGAAGCTTCCTACCTCTACAGCGATGCCGACGGTTCCTACTTCCTGGATCAGGAGAACTTCGACACCCTTACCCTTTCCGGCGAGATGATCGGCAACGCCCTGGACTTCCTGGTGGACGGCGCGATCATCCAACTGCACAAGTTCAACGGCAATCCCATCGGCTTGCAATTGCCGGCCCAGGTCGAGCTGGAGGTTGGCTATACTGAGCCCGGCGCCCGCGGCGACACGTCAGGCAGCGTGACCAAGCTGGCGCGACTGGAAACCGGCCTGGAAATCAAGGTTCCCCTCTACATTCAAACAGGAGAAAGAGTGAAAGTCTACACAGAGACACGTGAGTTTGCGGGCCGCGCTTGAACAATAGAACTGGGCGAAGCGGCGGAGTTGAGCCGCTGCAACATATGCTGTCGACAGACCTTAAATGCGTCCGGCGGCACGCAGGTCGCGAATCTCCTCGCCATCGAAGATGCGCGAGCGAATGAGGAAGCGGACGCCTTCGGCATTGTCGAGCGAGAACATGCCGCCGTGGCCGGGAACCACGTCGAGGGTCAGTTGCGTGTGTTTCCAATATTCGAACTGGCTGCGGCTCATGTAGAAAGGCTCGCCGTCCACCTCGCCGAGTTGCACGTCGGAGTCCCCAATCATGAACTCGCCGCGGGGATAGCACATCGGGGAGCTGCCGTCGCAGCAGCCCCCCGACTGGTGGAACATCAGCGGTCCATGCTTCTGGCGCAGGACGCGTATCAGGTGGATGGCCAGATCGGTGGCCAGCACCTGTTGAGGTAACTCAGGCATAACCGTACCTTCCAAGGCATTTTCACTGTTCCCGTTACGTGGGGATTGTGCTAACCCACTCGAGCCGCAAAAGCAACGACGCGGAACCCAGAGGGTACCCCGGTGGGGCACCCATGTTTTTGTAACAGTGAGATCGGTTTAGAAGAAGCCGAGCTTCTTCGGGCTGTAACTCACCAGCAGGTTCTTGGTCTGCTGATAGTGGTCCAGCATCATGCTGTGGGTTTCGCGGCCGATGCCCGATTGCTTGTAGCCGCCGAAAGCCGCATGCGCCGGATAGGCATGGTAGCAGTTGATCCATACGCGGCCGGCCTGGATGCCGCGCCCCAGGCGATGGCAGCGGTTGACGTCGCGGGTCCACAGGCCCGCGCCAAGGCCGTAGAGCGTGTCGTTGGCAATGGCCAGCGCGTCTTCCTCGGTCTTGAAGGTGGTGACGGAGACCACGGGGCCGAATATCTCCTCCTGGAAGATCCGCATGCGGTTGGTGCCGCGGAAGACGGTGGGCTGCACATAGTAGCCGCCCTCCAACTCGCCCCCCAGGTGAGCACGATGTCCGCCGCACAACAGCTCTGCGCCTTCCTGGTGACCGATGTCGATGTAGCTGAGGATTTTTTCCAATTGCTCGCTCGACGCCTGGGCGCCGAGCATGGTGTCGCTCTCGAGCGGATTGGCCTGCTTGATGGCCGCCACCCGCTGAAGCGCCCGCTCCATGAAGCGGTCGTAGATGCTCTCTTGGATAAGGGCCCGGCTGGGACAGGTGCACACCTCGCCCTGGTTCAGCGCAAACATCACAAAGCCCTCGATGGCCTTGTCGAAGAAGTCGTCGTCCTCCTGAAGCACGTCGGCGAAGAAGATGTTGGGCGATTTCCCGCCCAGCTCCAGCGTGACCGGAATCAGGTTCTGGCTGGCGTATTGCATGATCAGGCGGCCGGTGGTGGTTTCGCCGGTGAAGGCGATCTTGGCCACCCGCGAACTGGAGGCCAGGGGCTTGCCCGCCTCCAGGCCGAAGCCGTTGACGATGTTGAGCACGCCGGGGGGCAACAGATCGCCGACCAGCTCGGCCCACACCAGGATGCTGGCCGGGGTCTGCTCGGCCGGCTTGAGCACCACGCAGTTGCCCGCCGCCAGCGCCGGCGCCAGCTTCCAGGTGGCCATCAGAATGGGGAAGTTCCAGGGAATGATCTGCCCCACCACGCCCAGCGGCTCGTGGAAGTGGTAGGCCACGGTGTCCGAGTCGATCTCTGACAGGGTGCCTTCCTGAGCACGGATGCAGCCGGCAAAGTAACGCCAGTGATCGATGGCCAGGGGAATGTCGGCCGCCGTGGTTTCGCGGATCGGCTTGCCGTTGTCCCAGGTTTCGGCCAGAGCCAGCAGGTCGAGGTTGTCTTCCATGCGCTGCGCAATCTGGTTGAGGATAATGGCGCGCTGCGTGGGGCTGGTGTGTCCCCAGCCGGTGCGCGCCGCGTGCGCCGCGTCCAGCGCCAACTCGATATCCTTGGCGTTGGAGCGCGGAATATCGCAGAAGGGTCGTCCGGTGATGGGGGTGATGTTCTCAAAGTACTGGCCTGAGGCGGGCTCTACCCACCTGCCGCCAATGTAGTTGCCATAACGCGGGCGAAAGCTCACCGTCTCGCTGAGCTTGCCCGGATGCAGTGCTGTTGCTGTCGCCATCGTTGTTTCCTCCAGGGAGATTTTCCCGCTTGGGTTCGAGCCCCATGAGAGTTTTCCAATTTACGGCCCCTTTTTCGCAAATACTGACCGGCATTGCGCAAGGGCTATGCCTTCGGGGAACAGGGATCGGAAAACCGCCAAGGGGGAGCGGCGCAGGAATCATACACGGCCAACTGCACGCTTGTGCAGCCCCCCGTGTTAACCCCATGAAAAACTTTGCCGTGTGCGGATCAGGGGATGGCCGGAGCGTCTGCGCGGTCCCTACTCCACCGTAACCGACTTGGCCAGATTCCTGGGCTGGTCCACGTCGCAGCCGCGACGGACGGCGATGTAATAGGCCAGCAGTTGCAGCGGCACAATTTCAATGAGCGGGGACAGCAGTTCGATCACCGTCGGGATGTGAATCACGTGCTCCACCAGGCTGCCGATGGTGGTGTCGCCCTCGGTGGCCACGGCGATCACCCGGCCGCTGCGGGCGGTGACCTCCTGGATATTCGAAAGCGTCTTCTCGTAGCGCAGCTTTGAGGCGGGGTCGGATTCGTCGCGGGTGACCAGCACCACCACCGGCAGGGTTTCGTCGATGAGGGCGTTGGGCCCGTGCTTCATCTCTCCGGCGGGGTAGCCCTCGGCGTGAATATAGGAGATTTCCTTGAGCTTCAGCGCCCCCTCCAGCGCAATGGGGAAGTGGATGCCGCGGCCCAGATAGAGAAAATCGCGGGCGGTGGAGAAGCTGGCGGCCAGTTGCTCGCACTGAGCCGAGCAGCCGCGCAGCACTTCTTCGATCTTGTGGGGAATGCGGCTGAGCTCTTCGATGAGGGCGACCGAGCGGCCGGGGTCGAGGCGGCCGCGCAGTTGGCCCAGCTTGAGCGCAAGCAGGAAAAGTGCGGTGAGCTGGGAGGTGAAGGCCTTGGTGGAGGCCACGCCGATCTCGGGGCCGGCGTGCGTGTAGATGGCGCCGTGTGCCTCGCGGGCCACCATGGCGTCAACCACGTTGCAGATGGCCACGGTCTTCGAGCCGAGGGCGATCATCTCGCGCTGCGCGGCAAGGGTGTCGGCAGTCTCGCCGGACTGGGTGATGAGCAGGCCGAGGGCGTTGCGGTCGGGGATGGGATTGCGATAGCGGTATTCGCTGGCGTAATCGACATCGACGGGGAGGCGCGCGAGCCGCTCGATCATGTACTTGCCGGCTTGGGCGGCGTGCCAACTGGTACCGCAGGCGGCGATGTTGATGCTGGAGGCGGCGGCCAGCTCTTCGTCGGCGATCTTCATCTCGCCAAGATAGACCTTGCCCGAGTCCAGCGAAACGCGGCCCAGCGTGGTGTCTGTAACGGCCCGCGGCTGTTCCCAGATCTCCTTGAGCATGAAGTGCTTGTAGCCGCCTTTTTCCGCCTGGATGGGATCCCATTGAATGCGCGTAATGGCGCGCTGAATGGGGTTGCCGTCAAAGTCGGTCAGTTCCACCCCGGCCAGGGTCAGGATGGCCATATCGCCGTCGGCCAGAAAGTAGAGGTTGCGCGTGTGGTGCAGGACGCCGGGTACATCGGACGCGACAAACGACTCGCCTTCGCCCACACCGATGACCACCGGCGGACCGAAGCGGGCGGCCACAATCTTGTCCGACTCCAGGGCCGACAGAACCCCCAGCGCAAAGGCGCCTGTGAGCCGCTTCACGGCAACGCGGACGGCCACTTCCAGCGAGATCGGCTGGCCGGCTGCTTCGGCGTCCTTCTGGACTTGTTCGATGAGGTGGGCGATGATCTCGGTGTCGGTTTCGGTGACGAACTTGTGGTTTAGCGCGATAAGCTCGTGCTTTAGCTGGAGATAATTCTCCACAATGCCGTTATGGACCACGACGATGCGGCCGGTGCAGTCGCGATGGGGGTGGGCGTTCTCTTCGGTGGGGCGGCCGTGGGTGGCCCAGCGGGTGTGGCCGATGCCGAAGGTGCCTTCGAGGGGATGCTCGCGCAGAACCTCTTCCAGGTTGGCCAGCTTGCCGGGCGCGCGGCGGACTTCAAGCGTGGAGCTCGAGGGGTTGCCGACGGCGATGCCCGCCGAGTCATAACCGCGGTATTCGAGGCGCCGCAACCCCTCAATGATGACGGGAACTACCTTCTTGGGACCAACATAGCCGACGATTCCGCACATGGAACGATTCTATGCGACGGGGTCGAGAATCCGGGCGAGGGCGATCTGGATGGCGCTGCGATCTTCCAGGATGGGGAGCTTGAGCGGGTCGTCCGGGGCGCGGGGCGGGGCTGCGGCGACCAAGTGCAGGCAGGCGTGGAAGCAGCAATAGGGCTTGCCGCGCAGGGCGGGCGAGTGGGACTTGAAAAGGTCGGCATGTATGCGGACTAAATTTGTGGGCCTTCAGGGCGACAAACCTGCTGGATTTGCAGGCCTACAGACCTACAAACGACAGATCCACATTCCATTTTGAGAGGATGACGGGTTGCAGGCGGACAGAAAAGCTGGAAACGTCGGGCTTAGGCCCGACAAAAACGATCGAAACCAGCGCGAGAATGATGAAAAACAGGGCGAAAACGATGAAAAACGGCGCGAAAATGGCGTTTTTTTGCACCCTTTTTGGGGGGTTGCGTGCCTACACTTCGTTTGCGCATTGCCGAATTGGAGGGTCATCGGATCGGTAGATGCAAGCGCGTTTGTCGGTACGAATCCGCGGCTTTCGCGGTCTGTTTCCGTTTGCCGTCATCCGGCAAATCATGAGGCGCCCGGATAACTCAAGAAGGACCTTTGAATTTGCTAATCCCTCGTTCGGGAGGTAATCTCCAGGCGTCGGGTTTCCTAAAGGAGCGGCGCCTGTCAAAGGGCGGAGAAAGTGGGAGTCCAAACAGAGCCCGCTTCCGCTTCACCAGCCGCGTTCAGAATGCGCTACAGTGGTACTGCCGGTCGAGAAATTTGCAGCGAGCGGCGAACAGTGTCTTATTTAGTTGTCTCAGCCGACGGGTCCACCCCACAAAACCAGGCTCCGCCACTGATTCGATAAACTCGATCTAGAACTGAAGTCCTGGATCGAAGCAGGAAGACTTGCCGCTTGAAAACTTGACTCATTTGCAACGAGCTCTTTACTTCAAGACCTCTAGTACACGCCGTGCTTATTCAGCCAAGCGCCATATTGCTGGTCCAGGCCCTCGACGTGGTCTATGAACCAGTCGTGCAGGAAGCAGAGAAAATCGCTCGTGTGCGCGGCCTCGCCGTGTTGCAGCCTGTGGGCCGACTGGAGGATCTGCGCCAGCAAGCGGTGGTGCTCGGCGCGGTGCTCGGCCAGGCTGAGAAAGCCGGTCTGCTCCATCAGTTGCTCTTCGCTCCAGAAGTGCATGCGCGTGAACTCGATCAGTTGGTCCAGCAGCTTGCTTACCTTTTCGCGGCCGCAACCGCGCATCATCGCCAGACGAAGTTCGTTCAGCGTATCCATCAGGATGCCGTGCTGATCGTCCATGGCTTTTACGCCGACGGTGCAGGCGTGGTTCCAGGTCAGAAGGGTCACATGGTCCTCCGCGAATCACTCCGGTTGTCTGCGCAG
>DASWZM010000043.1:0-3771 GCA_036404455.1 Occallatibacter sp.
CCAACGCTGCCCATCGGCAAACTGACCACCGTTTACTCCTCGGCCGACGCGGCCAACGACACGAAGGAGGAAATTCAAGTGCTGATTCAGCCGCTCAGCGCCAAATAGCTTTTGCCGCAGAAGCACGAAGGGCGCCGCTCTGGCGCCCTTCTCGAATCCATTGGTCCCACTGAATCCCTCGAACCTCAATCCGGCGCGAGCTGGAGTTCTTCCGCCTTGAAGTTCTTCCGCCACTCGTCCATCTGCTGTTTCAACTCGTCCATCTGCTTCTGGTCGATCTTGAGGTCCTCCGGCTTGAAGTTCTTCCGCCACTCATCCATTTGCTGCTTCAGCTCGTCCATCTGCTTCTGGTCGATCTGAAAGTCTTCCGTCTTCAATCGGTCGCGCAACTCTTCGGCCTGCTTGCGCAACTCCTCAGCTTGCTGGGAGCTGATCGCAAAGTTCCCCATCCCGCCAGCCTTGAATTGCTCTTGAAGCCCCTGTGCCTGATCGCGCAGCGCCCTGGCCGCAGCCTCATCGTTCCGGGCAAAAATCTGCGCGGCATCCGGGTCCAGCTCCGCCACCACCGGGCGGTCGCCCGCGCCGAAAAGTTCCTCGAACTCCACTTCGCCCTGCTTATGTTTCGAATCCACCTGCAGCGTCAGCGTCTGCTGCTTCTTGTCCCGCAGAATCGTCACCTGCACCGGCTTGCCCTGGTTAGTGCGCAGCGCGCGATCCCAATCCGCAAGCGTTGTTACCGCCTCGGGGCCCACCTTGAGAATCACGTCGAACGCCTTGAACCCTGCCGTCGCCGCCTCGCTCTTGTGCGCCACCTGCTTCACCATTAGCCCGCTGGGCACGCCCAGGTACTCGGCCATCTGCGAGGTCAGTGGTTCCACCATGGCCCCCACATTCAGCGTGCTGCCGAAGATCGGCATGTGGAAGAGCCCAGGCAGCGCCGCGTCGCCCCCGCCTGCCATCACCCCCATCCCCGGAGCCTGTGCAAACACATCCCCATCGTTGCCGATCCTGTTCCAGACCTCGTGCTCCATCACCCGGTGATCCGCCAGTTCCACCGCCAGCGTCTGCACGTTCCCGTCGCGGCTGATCTCGATGCTTACCTTGCGGCCCGGAGGAATCTCCTTCAGCATCCTACGCAACTGCTCGGCGCCCTCCACGTTCTGCCCGTTCAGTTGGATCACCACGTCGTTGACCTTCAGCCCGATCTGCCCCGCCGGAGCGTCGTGATCGATCAGTGTGATCACCGCGCCGCGCACCTCCTTCAGCTTCAGCGTCTGCGCTTTCTCGTTGTCCACGTCGTCCACCCACACGCCCAGGTAGCCCTGCGAGCTCGACGAGTGCAGCAGCAGCAGCGGACTGGGCCCCTGAATCAAGTCCACGATCCCACTCCCCTGCGCCCGCGCGCCAGGCGGCGCCACAACCATCCCCGCGCCCACGCCCACCAACACAGCGATTCCAATACTGCGATACGGCCTCGAAAAGTGCTTCATCTCTTCTTCTCCTGTTGTTCCTTCATTCCGGCCCGCACTCTCTTGACGATGCAGTCACCGGAAAGTTAGACAGCCCTATTGAATCTCCGGAACCCGGCTCAAAACCTGTCTCGAAACGGTCCGGATATGTGGATTCTGGTCCGAAGTGGCTACCGTATGGAGCACCTGACGCACGCTCGTATCGGCTTCCACCGGCTCCAGAATGTTCACTGCCTCGGTCCGAATCCGCGGGTCGGCGTCGTTCAGCAACGCCTCAAGCACCCCGTCACGCACCCGCACATCCTCGGCCACATAAGGCTCCAACCCATCCAGCGCCTTCAAACGCACTCCCGCATTCTTGTCATAGCGCAGCGCCACCATCAGCGCATCCCGGATGCCCGCCGCCTGGCAACTGTGCCCCGCACGGCACTCGGCCGCCAACAACCCCACCGAGTCGTCCCGAACCCCCGCCGAAGCCGAATTCTCGCTCGCCAGCATCAGCAACTCCCGGATCTTCGGATCGTCCAGCTTCCCCTCCATCCGCTTCGGCACCACCTGGTTGTAGCGCACCTCCACCATCTCGCTGTTCGGCTGCCGCACAATGCCCGATATGTTGGCGATCTCCGCCGTT
Organism: Occallatibacter sp.; assembly: GCA_036404455.1. Classification (GTDB taxonomy): domain Bacteria; phylum Acidobacteriota; class Terriglobia; order Terriglobales; family Acidobacteriaceae; genus Telmatobacter. The sequence goes on from DASWZM010000043.1 coordinate 2,101, forward strand.
TCGGGCGGCGCCACCGGTCGCGCGTTCGCGGCCTGCGTCGCCGCCGCGTGTGCAGCGCGGTTTTGTGCAAATTCATAGCCGCCCAGGCTGCCCGCCCCCGCTCCAACCACAAGTAACAGGCACGCAGCCACCGGCGCAGCCTGCAGACTGGCAAAGTTGTTCAGCATACGCTGGCTCAGCCATTCATACCAGCGCTTCGGCGGCAGAGCATCCAACGCCTCCTCGAGGCGCAGCCGTGAGCGCGCCACCAGGTTCGCCGGTGGCTCCACCACCGGGTGCGCTCCGGCCAGCACCTTCAGCGCCAGCAGTTGCTCCCGTTCCCGATGGCAGTCCGGGCAGCCCGTCAGGTGCCGCTCCAGTTCATGAATCTGCTCGTCGGGCAGCTCTCCGTATGCCGCCGTCACGATCCGCTCATGTGCAAGTTCGCAATTCATAGCTACGTCCTTCCAGCCTCAAAAAAGATCAACACGCGCCAAAAATCCGCATCCCAATTTAGGAATTGCCAGGGCGCTTACCGCAACTCCGCCAGCTGTGTCCTCAACTTCTTTGTCGCCCGGAAGAGTGTATTCTTGGCGGTCTCTTCCGTGGTGTTCAGCATCTCTCCGATCGTCCGCAGCCGAAGTCCCTGGTAATGCTTCAGCTCAAAAACCATCCGCTCCCGCGGCGTCAGCTTGCCCAGCGCCGCTTGAATCTTCGCGCCCAGCAGCTTCCGGTCCAGTTCCTTCGCCGGGTTTGAAAAGGACCGGTCGTCGGAGACTGAGGCCAGTACATCGATCTCGTCCCCGGAGTGGTCCACCACCACCGCATAGTCCTCCCGCCGCGTCTTCTTTCGCCGCAGTTGGTCCAGGCAAAGGTTAGTCACAATCCGGTAAATCCACGTATAAAACGAGCACTCGAACCGGAAATTCCCGATATAACGGTAGGCCTTCAAAAACGCTTCCTGGTAAATATCCTCCGCATCGTGCTCTGAACCCGTCAGGTGCAGCGCCAGCCGCAGAACCTGGTGCTCATACTGCCGCACCAGCGCGTCGAACGCCGCCCGCGACCCCGCCTGCGCCTCGCGGATCAGCTCCATCTCCGGCGCACGCGCCTGCAAGCGGTCCTGCCCGCTTTTCGCTCCGTCCATTGCCGTCGCCGCAGCCATGCCTGGAAGAGATTGTACCTTCCGCACAGCCGGCCAAGCCAGATTTGACGGGACTGCAACCGGGGAAAGAGGGTAGCTCACCGCATCCGTTGCCATCGAAACTCTGCTCCGGGGGTAGGGAATTGTCCGCACTCCAACAGACGCGATGAGACCGCTTTGGTGAGCAGTCCCGGCCCCATTTCGTCCCTACCCGCTACACTGGAACTCGATGACCGGAAATCTCTTTGACCACCCCGAACCCTCCGCCGCCAGCGAGTGGTTCACCGCCCACTGTGACGGCGGCTCCCGCGGCAACCCCGGCCCCTCCGGCTTCGGCGCCGTCATTGAAGACCCCCACGGCCGCATCGTGGCCCGCCTCAGCGACTTCCTGGGCGTCCAGACCAACAACTACGCCGAGTACTGCGGTCTCCTGGCCGTCCTCGCCTGGGCCCTCGAGCACAACGCCAAGCGCCTCCGCGTGGTCTCCGACTCCGAACTGATGGTCAAGCAGATGAAGGGCCAGTACAAAGTTGCAAGCCCTGTCCTGC
>DASWZM010000044.1:0-1875 GCA_036404455.1 Occallatibacter sp.
ATCAACTGCGCTAGGCTTGCTTCCATCGTTCACCCTCCGGGTGTGGGTCTAGATTTTCTCGCAAAATCTCTATAACACACATCCCGTGAGGGTGAACGCCTTTTCTGCGGTCTCCCGCTCGTACCAATCGCGATTCTTGGGATGTCCATGGGGTGGACGAGATAAAAGTGGGGGCTAAGGGAAGCGAGAGGCCCAAAAGTCTTCAAATCGACCGGAGAGAATGCAACAACGCAGGGCAATGATGGCATTGGCTCCGGCTACGGGCCAGCGCATTCCTGATTGTTTAAGGCGCTCAGCGATTACCGTGCGGCAGCCTGCCTCGACCAGCCCGGAGCCCACAAAGAACTTTTTCCCCCGATATTCGGCATAGCGCATCTGCGGCGCATTATTTTCGAAGTAGCCCAACTGGGTGAGCATGGACTTTTTGCTGGGAGCGGAGGCGGGCAGGTGTTGGCCGGCTTTGCGAAGGAGTCGGCCGATGTCGCCCGCTTCCAACCAATCCCGCCAGGTTTTCGGAGCCTTCGCTTCCTGACCCCAGAGAATCTGCGCGAGGGCGGTTAAATGCTCATAGGCGTGGAACAAATCCACGATGTGCACGGCCTGGGGAAAATGGGTTTGGATAATCGTGTGGTTATAACGAGCCCCATCGGTCAGCACGACCACGGTCTTGGCCCGCTCCAGACCCCGGCGCAGAGCCTCGGCGTACAGGCGCCAGCCGAAGAGCGTGCTGGATTCAATGGCCCCGACCTAGGTGGTCGAGTGGGGGTCGCGCTGCGGATAGCCCTCCTGGTCCAAGCCGACTTGAGTGAACACGCAGCCCAGCTTGGCTTCCCGGGTGCGGGCCGAGCCATCGGCTTGTTTGCCGCGCCGCCCGACCAACTCGCTTTTGCGCACCGGGACACCGGTGCCGTCGAAGCGGATATAGAACGTGGCCTCGGAGACCGCGGTGGGCACCGAGGTGCCGAGCGCTTGCAAGATCCTTTCCTGTTGCGCCGAGAGCCACTGCTCGACTTGGCGGCCCACCGCTTCGGCCACGCGCTCGATTTCCCTCGCTTCCACCGTGAGCCCCGCGTAGCAACGCAAATCTTCGGCGGCCTGCGCAAAATGCGACTGGCTACCCGCCCGCGCCAGGAGTCGGCGCACGCCGGGCGCATAGGTGGTTGGGACGATGTCCAAACGCTCGTCGTCGGGAAAGCACCCCTGGGAACAGGGTGGGCATTGATAGAAGGAGCGTGCGAAGGGCACCCGGCCCAGGGTCGTTAACAACCCTTTGCTACGCCGGCCGCGACTGCGCATGCGCTGGCCGCACGGGCAGAGGATCACCTCGCGGGGAGCGTATTGCTGCCCGTGGCTCAGCAAAGTCCCCAGGACTCCCGCCCCGCCTTGGCGGGCGGCTTGCAGCAGGAGGCTCTCCCAAGCTTCGAAATCAGGCGTCTGCCGGGCGGCCAGGGCGGCGGCGAGGCGACGCACCTCGGCGGCTTGTTCCAGTTCCACCAGGAGTTTTTTTTTGCCCCACCTCGGCCACCGCTAAATCACTGAGTTGCTCGCCTACCCGCACTAACCCGTCCCCGACGGTTTCAAATTGCCGCAGGGCTTGAATCTGTTGCCGATACAAGGGCACCAGGGCGGAATCGGTCAGGCGCCGGGAGACCGTCTTTGCTCCCTGCTTGCGGGTCAGGAGCGGATAAGGGCCGCGCTTGACGCGCGAGCCGTCCTTGCGTTTAACCATAAGAAATTGGTCGGTGAGCGAGCCGCGCCGCAGCTCTTGCAAGCCGGAGAGTTGCTGGAGAAGCTGCTGACGTTGCCGCTGGAGGTTGGGGTAATCGGATAAGGTCCTTTTCATATTGTAGTCCTACTACTACAATATATGGGCGA
>DASWZM010000045.1:0-2317 GCA_036404455.1 Occallatibacter sp.
TCACCCGCTCAGGCACGCCGAAGCGCAGTTCCCTGGGCACCAGGCAGACCGGCAGGGGCGCAAACCAATCGTAGAGCCGGCTGCGGGTCTGGCGGCCGATGGCAATCGTATCTTCGAATCCCGCCGTGGTTACGAAGGCCACGCGCGCGCCAGTCCGCTCCAGCATGGTGTTGGTCCCCACGGTGGTGCCGTGGCGCACATCGAGCTTTTGCCCTGCGCCGATTCGGGCCAGACCGTCAAGCACCGCAAGTGAAGGATCGGCAGGAGTGGAAAACAGCTTCAGCACCTGGAGTTGCCCGTCCGCCAGATAGACGCAGTCTGTAAACGTGCCGCCGGTATCGATCGCTACGCGCAAATCGGCCCACTCTCGATTCGTGGTTTCACGGCGCAAACGGGAAACCCGTCAGCCATATCCTAGATACTCTAATGCAAAGGGAGCCGACTCCGAAGCGACAGGAGCATTCTTGAACGGGATAACCAGTTGGCTGGCCGAGGCCTCGGGAGAGCAGAAGCGGACGCTGCTTGCCGCTTCCCTGGGCTGGATGCTCGACAGCATGGACGTCATGCTCTATGCGCTTGTGCTCGGCGAGGTGCAGCGCGAGATGCATCTTTCCGCGGCTCTCAGCGGCGCCATGATGTCGGCAACGCTCGTCTCCGCAGCCGTTGGCGGCCTGTGCTTCGGCTGGTTCGCCGACCGGTATGGCCGCGTCCGCGCTCTCACCTGGAGCATCCTGAATTATTCGGTCTCGACGGCCATGTGCGGGTTGACACATTCGGCTTGGCAGCTCATGTTCTGGCGGGTTCTGCTGGGGCTCGGCATGGGCGGGGAGTGGGCCTCAGGCGCCGCGCTGGTTGCCGAAACCTGGCCCTCCCGTCATCGCGGCAAGGCTCTTGCCCTGGTGCAAAGCTCCTGGGCGGTGGGCTATGCGCTGGGTGCTGCCGTGGTGGCGCTGGTAATGCCGCGCTTCGGATGGCGCACCGTCTTCTTCGCCGGCATTGCTCCGGCGTTGATTGCTCTCTGGTTGCAGCGCAAGTTGCGCGAGCCGGAAACCTGGAAACAGGAACGCTCTTCGCGGCTGCCCGTCAGCCGGCTCTTCCGCGGCGCATATGGCCGCAGCATGCTCATCTGCTCCACCATGAACGCCGCCACGCTCTTTGCCTGGTGGGGACTGTTCACGTGGGTGCCCCGTTTTCTCTCCATGCCTGTTTCTGAAGGCGGCCGCGGGCTCAGCATCGTCCAGACCTCCACATGGACCATCGTCATGCAGGCCGGCACTTTTCTGGGCTACGTCGTTTTTGGGTACATTGCAGACCGCTGCGGCCACAAATACACCTATATCGGCTATCTTCTGGTTGCCGCGTTGCTGGTGCCGGTATTTGCATTCGTGCGCGATCCCGGCGCGCTGTTCTTCATTGGGCCGCTCGTCGGCTTCTTCGGCACCGGCTACTTCAGCGGCTTCAGCGTCATTGCCAGTGAACTGTTCCCCACTTCCCTCCGCGGCACCGCCATGGGCTCTGTGTATAACATCGGCCGCGTGACAAGCGCCGCTGCGCCCTACCTCATCGGGCGCCTTTCGCAAACTGCCGGGCTCAGTTCCGCGCTTACGATCACCTCGGCGGCCTTTCTGTTTGCGGCCCTCATCGCAACCGCTCTCCGCCTGCCGGCAACTCAAGCCGAAACCCCATTCAAGGAAAAGCAATCCGGACCGACATGCGGATGATCGCGGCAACGTTTCTGGCCTGCTTTGAGGCGGCGCGCATTCCAACCACGACTTTGGGGACATTTCCGGTTCTCACTGGCGACAGTGGGCCCCGTGCGCCGCGGGCCGCAGCTGAACGAGGGATTCCGCGCCACAGTTTAGCGGATGGGGAGCGCGTATATGAGCCCACCCTGCGTCCAGAGGTTGTTTGGGCCGCGAACCAGCTTCATTGTCGATTCCGGGCCCAGGTCGCGATCGAAGATTTCGCCGTAATTGCCGACAGCTTCGATGACGTTGGCGGCCCAGGCGTCGTCGAGCCCGAGATACTGCCCATATCCCCGGTGCGTCCCGAGCAGACGTTGGACGACCGGGTCGTCGCTCTTCTTCATCTCGGCAAGATTCCTCTGGGTCACTCCGCTCTCCTCGGCCTGAATCAAGGCTTCGACGACCCAGTTGACGATGGCCGCCCATTGCGGGTCGTCGAGGCGGTAGGTGGGCGCAAGCGGGTCTTTGGCAATCACGTCCGGCAGAATCTCGAAATTCCGCGCCATACTCTTGAAGGCGATTCGCTCGTACCCTAGTTGTGAGACGTCAGCCGTGATGGCGGCGCAGTTGCC
>DASWZM010000046.1:0-2001 GCA_036404455.1 Occallatibacter sp.
CATCTTCGGGCGATTTCAACAGGTCAACACCTCCGACTCCCGCCAGAAAGGCGGAAGCGGACTGGGCCTGGCCATCTGCCGCACCATCGTCCAGCAACACTCCGGCCGCATCTGGGCCGAGCGAAATCCCGTCTGCGGCTCAACCTTCCGTGTCTTCCTGCCCTATCGGCCGGACCCTCCAAATCCTCTGGACGCGCCAAACCCCGTTTTCGACCAGGAAACCGGCTACGGCACCGTCCTGCTGGCCGACGCCAACCTTGCAACGCGGCCCCTGATCGCCGCCCAGTTGACCTCTCACGGCTACCGCGTGGTGGAAGCAACCACCGTGCAGCAAACCCTGGCCGCGGCCCACGAAGGCGTCCAGGCCATCCTGCTCGATACATCCCTGGACGGCATGAATGGCTGGGAGATTCTCCCCCTCCTGCGCCGAATGGATCCCGCGGACCGCACCCCCGTCGTCCTGCTCAGCGTCGACAACCGCCATGACCTGGACGATCTGCCCATCGGCCCAACCGCCGGGGCCGCGGGGTGGGTCGCCAAGCCCCTCCATGAAGAAGCCTTGCTGCGCGAGCTCGCCCGCGTGCTCTGCGGAACCGGCGAAAACGCCCGCATCCTGGTCGTCGAAGACGATGTCGACCTGGCCCGCGTCATCGCCGATGTCTTCATCCGCGACAACATTACCGTCCAGTTGGCCCACACCCTTCTGGACGCGCTGGACGCTTGTTTCACCTTCAAGCCACACCTCATCGTGCTCGATATCGGACTGCCCGACGGCGACGGCTTCAACGTCGTGGACTGGCTCCGCAAGCACGAAACCCTCGCCCACCTGCCGCTGGTGGTCTACTCCGGCCGCGACCTCTCTCCCGACGACTGCCGCAAGCTTACCCTCGGACCCACCCAGTTCCTCACCAAGGCCCGCGTCCAGCCGCAGCAGCTCGAAGCCCTGGTCTTGACCATGTTGCGCAGTTCGCGTCAGATGGAAGAGGCCGTACCCCAGCAAGCGCCGCTCCTCAATCCATGATGCGGCGCCCGCTAACTCGCTCACTTGCTGTTCCCTGTTCCCGGACCCCGAGGTTGTTTTCCAATGCCCCACCGCATCCTGATCATTGACGACGAAGATGACATTCGCGAAGTGGCCGCCCTCAGCCTTGAGACCGTCGCCGGCTGGCAGGTGATCACCGCCAACTCCGGCGCCCAGGGCCTGGCCCGCGCCATCGAGCATCAGCCCGACGCCATCCTTCTCGACGTCATGATGCCCGTCATGGACGGCCCCACAACCTTCCGCGAGTTGCGCAAGAATCCCCTCACCGCCCGCATCCCCGTGCTGCTGCTCACCGCTAAGGTGCAAAGCTCTGATCAGCGCCGCTTCGCCGACCTCGGAGTCAAGGCCATCCTCTTCAAACCCTTTGACCCGCTCACCCTCTCCACGCAAATCGCCGAAACGCTGGGATGGAGCTAGATGGTCAAGGATCCCGCCGGACAGTCCGCTCTCACCGCAGCCCTCGACCGCTTGTGGACCCAATTCCTCCCGCAGATGGAGGAGCGCGTCGCCATCCTGGAGACCGCCGCGCAGGCGTTTGCCGCCGGCCAGCTCTCCGTCGAGCAGCACCAGGCCGCCAACGCCGCCGCTCACAAGCTGGCCGGCGTCCTCGGCACCTTCGGCCTCAACAGGGGCACCGTCCTCGCCCGTGAACTCGAAGTCATTTACTCCCGCGAAAACGGTCCCGACCCCGCCCTCGGCCCGCGCCTCGCCTCCATCGCCGCCGAACTCCGCACCATCGTCGCAACCCGCAAATAAACAATGGCCGGGGAACGCTCTCGCGCGCACCCCAGCCCAAAAGAAATCTCAAAGCTTCGTCCCTGAATAATCCCAACAACTCTGGGTGCCCCATGTCTCGAATACGCGCCGGGTGCCCCAGGTCTCGATCTTGAGACCGGGGAAAGCTAGTAGCTAGTAGTTAGCAGCTAGCAGCTCACGCCAGGTCGAACCGGTCAAGGTTC
>DASWZM010000047.1:0-1694 GCA_036404455.1 Occallatibacter sp.
TCGCGAATGAGGCGCAGCGTCTCCGGCGTGGTGAAGGCAATGTGACAGCTGATCTGCGGCTGCACAATTCGCTTCGTCCGGAAGCTGAAAGGTGTGGGGTCCGTGTCGCCGGGCTGCTCTTCGAAGGCTTCCCAACGGATGGTGCGGCCGTCGAGCCGCGGGGGCGTCCCAGTCTTCAGCCGGCAAGTCCGAAGGCCCAGAGAGCGGAGAGCTTCGCCAAGAAGAACCGATGCGGGCTCGCCCGAACGGCCGGCCGGGTAGCGCTCTTCGCCGCAGTGGATGAGGCCGTTGAGGAAGGTTCCGGTGGTGATGATGGTAGCGCCTGCCATGAGACGGCGGCCGTCGCGCAACTTCAGCCCGAGAACGCGTCCGCTTCGCCGTGCCGGTCGCGGCAATTCGCCCAGTTCCTCAGTCCCCAGTCCCTGAGTCCCTGAGTCCCTTAGTCCCTTTTCTTCCTGTTCTCTGTTCCCTGATCCCTGTTCCCTTTCTTCGATCACGAGGTCGACCACCTCCGCCTGCCGGATATGGACGCCGGGCTGTGATTCGAGCACCTCGCGCATCTTCACGCGGTAAAGCTGCTTGTCGCACTGGGCGCGCGGGCTCCAAACGGCGGGGCCGCGGGAAGAGTTGAGCAGCCTGAACTGGATGCCGACCGCGTCAGCCACCTCGCCCATAATGCCCCCGAGGGCGTCGACTTCGCGGACGAGATGGCCCTTGGCCACGCCGCCGACGGCGGGATTGCAGCTCATCTGGGCAATGAGATCGAGGTTCATGGTGATAAGGGCGGTCTTCAGTCCCATCCGTGCGGCGGCCATGGCGGCCTCGCAGCCGGCGTGTCCCGCGCCCACCACTGCGACGTCGTATTGTTCCGTAAATGCCATCTGGTTCTATTCTATTGATTGGATGGGCAGGGAGCGGTCTCAATCAATGACCTGGTAGGCGCTGCCCTCGAGAATTCCCGCGCTCTTTTCATCCGAGCGAAAAAGCACGCGCAGCGGTACTTGAGGCCTTTCGACGACGCAAACCGCTCCGAGCCGAGATTGAGGTCTTCCGGGAACCGAGGTTATGCGTCTAAGGGTTAGAGAACCGGCGAGGGAATGCGCCGGGCGCGGAAATGCGCGAGAATCGGATGTGGAGGTCAATGAAGGTGCAACTGCATCCATGGATTGCGGCGGTTGCTGTCGCCGCGTGTGCTTTCGCCGGGGTCACGCAGTGGGGGGGCAGCACATCTTCGCCGCTGGGGTTGGTGGCGGCTGCAGCACAGGATAAGGACAGCTTTACAGCCATGCCGCTCGACGCCGGTTTCGCGCGCATGGACCTCTCCGACCCCACGATTCCCCCGGATCAGATCATCCAACGCATGGCCGCCAAAGAATCCGAGTTCCAGGATGCGCTCGATCACTACACCTACCGCCGCACCGCGCGCGTGCAAGTGCTGGACGACGACAACAAAACGATCGGCGAGTATTACGAGGTGGACGATGTGATCTTCGACCCGGACGGGAGACGCACCGAGAAGGTCGTCTTCGCGCCGGCGAGCACACTGGCAGACGCAGGGATCTTGATGTCCCCCTCCGACCTCCAGGACATCCAGCACGGCTATCCGTTCGTGCTGACCAAGGAGGACCTTCCCCAGTACGACGTCAAATATGTGGGCCGGCAGAAGGTGGACGAGATCGATTGCTACGTCTTCG
>DASWZM010000048.1:0-2496 GCA_036404455.1 Occallatibacter sp.
AGTCTTCCATTTACTGCAAGGAGATGAGTTATGTTACTCCATACAGGGAGAAAGACTCACTCATAATCGGACACAATGGCCTCTGTATAAGCGGTCGTTTGAGGAAGCCATAAGGCAGGTACCGCTCAGTAATCCTGAAGCGGTCGGGAAAACAATTCGGGGAGGCTCATACATATTTGCGATCTTGATGGATGAGCGTGTCCGTGGTGCAGATTGGTAGAGGATCGAAGCCATGAGTAAGAGATGGTTTGCGGCTGTGCGCATCTTGGTTATCGTGGTCGGCCTTATGAGCGGACTACTGTCAATCGTGCGAGAGTTTTTATTGTTCTCCAACCCAACGCGGTTCCAGGAAGCCCCATTGTTTTGGGCATCTGCAAGGGTTGCCTTTATTCTTGCCGCAATCACATACTGCTGGATAGTAAACAGAGACAAGCAAACGGCGCAAAAGGAAAAGGATGAGATAGAGAAAAGGTGCTTCGATGAGCGGCCTCAGTTGACTGTTATTGTTCATAGCGCAGAGGGTCAGAAGGACTGGGTGCTGGGTGGTAATCCATTATCCTTTTTGTTGCACAATGTGAGGGGGCGTGTTGCTCGAAATGTTCAGTTAGAGCCAATTCGTTCACAGCGAGGAAAATTTGAACTTCACTTCGATTTGGTTCCCTATTCTAAGAGTGGCTTGCCACCACAGACGCTATCTTTCGTGGTGCGTGAGATAGATGCCGCGCCATTGTCTCCCGAGGACACGCAGGCGCTCATGCGCTACCACGGAATCATGGTGGGTCAGTTTACAGAGGACAGGGACGAAGGTGCGGACCCAGTGGTTTATCCAATGACAATCCGATATACCGACTGTGATGAAGAACAGATGAGACATCTATACCTGAGATTCGATCCAATGCGTTACAGATTTTTAAGGAATACGGACTAGATCATAGCGCCAACCTCAACCGTCGCTCACTTTACGATGGCTTGGAAGGTACACTGATCGAGCCATAGGAACATGCCTGACGACCTCTCCTTCCTCCACGCCGCCATCGCCGAAGCCCGCGCCGCCGAGCGCGACGGCGAAGTCCCCATCGGCGCCATCCTCACCCTCAACGGCGAGATCGTCGCCCGCGGCCAGAACCGTGTCCTGCGCGACAGCGACCCTACCGCCCACGCAGAGATCGTCGCTCTCCGCGCCGCCGCCCGCGCCCTCGCCAACTATCGCCTGCCTCCGGGCTGCACCCTCTACGTCACCCTCGAACCCTGCGCCATGTGCGCCGGGGCCATCCTCCACGCCCGCGTCAGCCGTCTGGTCTACGCCGCGCCCGACCCCAAGGCCGGCGCATGCGGCTCGGTCCTCAGCGTCCTCAACCACCCCCAGCTCAACCACCAGGTCGAAGTCACCTCCAGCCTCCTCGCCGACGAAGCTGGCCAGCTCCTCACCGCATTCTTCCGCGCCCGCCGTTAACTCGTCCTAGCTCGGTGGCCCGCAGCATAATTTTCTTGTCGTCATTCTGAGCGCAGCACGTCGCGTACTTAGCGACGTGCGGAGTCGAAGGACCCCCGCATTTGTTTTGGTTGTTGCTTGTTCTTGTTGTCGCTTCACCTAGTCCGGTGGCCCGCCAGGCCCGCCGCCCCCACCCGGCCCGCCCCCGCCCGGCGGAGGCCCGCCATCCGGTGGAGGCCCATCCGGAGGCCCATCGTCGTCCGCATCCGCATCACCGCCCGACTGCTTCGCCCGCTTCACCTCGTCCTTCGAGTACTTGCTCAACTGCGCGTCGCTCAGCAGCTTCCTCACCTTCAGCACCGTCGCCTGATGCACCTTCCGCACCGCCGCCGTCCACTCCGCATCCGTCAGCGACTCGTCCTCGCCCAGCGCATGCACCTGCCTCTGCTGCTCCAGCAGCAGCGGCTCAATCTTCGTCTTCTGCTCCGTCGTCAGGCCGTAGCGCTTCGCCATGCGCGCCAGCTCCTTCGCTGCGTCGTACTCCTTGTTGGCCACCGTCAGCGACTCCGGTTTCGCACTCGCCGCCGTATCGCCCGCCGTCGCCGTCCCCGCGCTCGCCAGGCTCTCAGCCGCGTGCGACTTAAGCCCAGCCGTCTGCCCCGCGCTCGTCCCCGCCGTCGCGCTCTGCGCCCCCGCCGTAACGCCCATCGCCAGCACTACAACCAACCCAGCCCGAAGAATCAATCTCGCAATCCGTATTCCATTCATATCTCACTAGACGCACACTTCCGTCTTGGCGATTACATCCCAGCTCTCGATTCGTTCCTTTCGGTGCCATCGGTGAAAATCGGCGTTAAGCCGTTGCACCTTCACGTAAAATAGAAGCATGGAACTCCTTGTCTACTCCGCCGCCGGCTGCCGCGACTGTCGCGAGGCCAAGCGTTTTCTCGCCGCCCACTCCATCCCCTACACCGACATCGACATCACCACCACACCCGGCGCGGCCGACGAGGTCCTCGCCCACACCGGCAAGCGCGCCATCCCCCAGTTCGTCCTCGACGGCC
>DASWZM010000049.1:0-2389 GCA_036404455.1 Occallatibacter sp.
AAAATCCGAGGATAAAAGCGTCCGCGTCCCCTCCAGTGCGGTCGACCTGCTGCGGCAACCGGCGGGCGTTTTGCGGCGGCTGCGCGGACGGGAGATCGCCACGATCTTCCAGGAGCCGATGACGGCGCTGAATCCGGTAATGACCATTGGCCGCCAGGTCGCCGAGGGGGCTTCCGCCCATTCCACTTCCTGGACTGGCAGGGAGGCCAAGCGGAGAGCCATCGCCGCGCTGGAGGCAGTGGACCTTCACGAGGCCGCCCGGCGCTACAGCGACTATCCACACCAGTTTTCCGGCGGGCAGCGGCAGCGGATTCTGATCGCCATGGCGCTCATCAACCGTCCGCGGCTGCTGATTGCCGACGAGCCCACCACGGCTCTGGATGTGACCGTGCAGGCTCAGGTGCTGGAGCTGCTCAAGGACCTCAAGCAGCAGTATGGGCTGGCCATGCTGTTCATCTCCCACGACCTGGCCGTGGTGGGCCAGGTGGCCAGCCGGATTGCGGTGATGCGGGCGGGGCAGGTGGTGGAAACAGGCCCCTGCGCGCGGGTGCTGACAGCGCCGGAGCACGGTTGCACGCGCAGCCTCCTGGCCGCCGTTCCCACGCTGCGAACCGACCGGAATCGGCCGCTGGCAATGGTCGGGGATTCCCCGAAGGATACGGGGCTATACTCTCCCCATGCGAACTGAGTTCACGGCTGGGATCGAGCAGGAGGGCGAATGGATTGCGAGCTCCTGGCCCAGGATTCCCGGCGCTTGCGGGACCGGCCAAAGCCTGGAGGAGCAGTGAGAAAGCATCCTATGACCCACCTCGCACGCATCTGCTCCGCGGCGTTCATGCTGGTATTGCCCGCGTGTTCCGCACAGACCACGCACCACGCGAAGAGGCCCGACCCCAAGCCGGAGCCTACCCAACAGGAACTCTTTGAGTACGTTCGCGGAAAGCTTCTTTCCCTCAGTCCAGGCGACGGGATCAACGACAATCTGGAGGTGGCGTTCGATCCGGCTTCGTCGATCCTTTCGATCACTCAACCCGACGGCCGCTGCGACGTCTTTCTCAGTTCCATCGACACCAACAGCGCGATCTGGGAGATCTTCGATCCAAGCGATAGCTACCATACGCGCGAACAGGTTTTGCGGCTCACGCTGACCTCGTTGAGCGGGAAAAAGGCCAGGACCTGCTACAACAGCCACAATCAGGTCGACACAAGCCTGGCCGCAAATCGGGTCCGATTGCTATTCTCCCTGACCAAGGCAAACGCGGTTCCCGATTTCACGGAGAACATGGATAAAGCGATCAAGAAGCTGATCGTACTGGCGGGGGGCGCGCCGGAGAAGGACATCTTCTAGAGCTGCGGCGGCAATCCGTTGCGCCGATGGTTGGGGCCGCAGCTCGGAAGAGTGCCGCACCATCCAAGGCGCAGTCCTTCGGCTGATTGTTAGAGGACCAAAACCAAATAGCTGAGTAGACGCACGTCCGCCCCTCGGCGAACCGAGAGGCGGCGCGGGTGCGGGTCAGATTGAGCTACCCGGCTAAGGCTTCCGCGGCAGCGGGCTCCGCGACGGGCTCGGCGGGCGGGGCTTCAGTGGTGGCTTCGCTCAGCACCTTGACCTTCAACTGCGCGGTGACATCGCGGTACAGCTTGATGGCCACGCTGAAGTCGCCCAGGCTCTTGAGGGGTTCGTCCAACTGGATCTTGCGGCGATCGACCTCGAAGCCCCTGGTCGCGAGATCGGCGGCGATATCGGCCGAGGTAACGGAGCCAAAGAGATGGCCGGCCTCGCCCGACTTGCGGGTAAAGCTGAGCACAAGGGGCTCAAGCCTGGTGACCAGCTCCTCGGCCTGCGCTTTCTCAGAAGCGGAGCGGCGGGCAGCGGCAGACTTCATCTGCTCGATGACGGCCTTGTTGGCCAGGGTAGCCTGCAGCGCCAGCTTGCGGGGCAGCAGGAAATTGCGGCCGTAGCCGTCTGCGACCTTCACCACGTCTCCGCGATGGCCCAGATTGGCTACGTCTTCCTTCAGAATTACTTCCATGGGAAACTCTCCAATGTTACGTGCGGCATTCGAACTGGCCTATCAATTTGACCACAAACACAGGCCAAGGGTTGCGCCCCGCAGGATACTATATTGGCACCCGGAAGATTGTCGCCTGTCAAATTCCGCTCGATCAAGGTCGCTCCCCGTTACGAAAGAGTTAGCCGGGGCGAACGAACGAAGTAACCGTGCGAACAGGCGGCAGCCAAGCCGAGAAATCAGTGCCGCGTGGCAAACGGCAGCAGGGCGATGTTCCGGGCCTGCTTGATGGCGCGGGTCAGGCGGCGCTGGTGAGTGGTGCAAACGCCGGTGAGCCGCCGCGGCACGATCTTGCCGCGCTCGGCCACAAACCCTTG
>DASWZM010000050.1:0-3801 GCA_036404455.1 Occallatibacter sp.
CTGGCCTTTCATACACTGCGAGAATACTCCAACCGGAAAGTTTGGGCGGCGTGGTGCTTCCATCCCCGGTCCCCAAAAGCTAGGGACCGGGGGCACCCCCGGCATGGTCTGGAGATCTCACCGGGACCGGCGCCACCCGCCCGAGTCACTCCTTGGGGGATGGATCCTCCAAAGTCGGCTTCTCGAACGTTTTCCAAGGCCTGGGCGGAGTTTTGGGTGAGTCACCGGCAAGCCGTCAGTTGCTGTTTGGTTATCGCACAAGAACACCCTGCAAAGGTGGCCAAATTGAATTGCAACCGGTTTGGGCGATCACGGCGGCTTGTGCTCTGTCTCGCGTCTTCTTTACACTTCCGTGCGCATGGAGATAAGCTCGTTGAGCGCTTGAATTGCCTTCGCGGAGGTTCTGCCCTATGCGGCGCCTGCGTTACGGAGTGGCCGTGAGCCTGGACGGATTCATCGCCGGCCCCAACGGCGAGTACGACTGGATTGTGCACGATCCGGCCATCGATTTCGCCGCCATGTTCGCCCAGTACGACACGCTGCTGATGGGGCGGCGAACCTTCGAAGTCGCCAGTGAAAAGGGCAAGTCATGGGACAGTTTCGGCCAGCGCTGGGTGGTCGTGTCCACCACGCTGAAGCCCGAAGAGCACCCCGGCGTGACCATCCTGAGCAGCGGCGTGGCGGAAGCGTGGGTGCACTCAAGGCGCAGCCGGGCAAAGACATCTGGCTGTTCGGCGGCGGTGTGCTGTTTCGCAGCCTGCTCGATGCTGGCCTCGTCGACACCGTCGAAGTCGCGCTGATGCCGGTGATGCTGGGGAGCGGAGTTCCGATGCTGCCGGAAGGCCAGCGCCGGCGCCTTCATCTGGAGGAGAGCAAGGCATTGGCAAGCGGGATTCTGATGCTGAATTACTCGGTTGCGCCGGGATCGGGAGCGGCTTGAGAATTCGGTCTGGAACTTCGTTCGGGCGTACAATCACTTACACGGAGGCCCATTCACATGGCTTCGACCGCTTCCCTGATCTCCGTCGAGGAGTACCTGAAGACCACCGCCGATCCCGATTGCGAGTATGTGGCTGGGGTGGTGGAGGGGCGTGCTGTGGGCGAATACGATCATGCAACGTGGCAGACAATCCTGGTGGGATACTTTCTTGCCCGCGAAAAGGAATTGGGAATCATCTCTCGGACCGAATTGCGGGTGCAGACGGGTGCAGACAGATTTCGCGTGCCCGATGTGACGCTTCTCAGCCGCAGCGCGCCGCGCGAGCAGATCATCACCCATCCCCCGCTGGCTGTTTTTGAGATTCTGTCGCCGGAAGACAGCATGACGCGCACGCTTGAAAAGTTGGCCGACTATGAGCGCATGGGCATCGCCGCCATCTGGGTGATCGAGCCGAAGAGGCAGCTCTTCTACCGGTATCGGGACGGGCAGCTTTCGCCCGGCGCGGTCTTCGAACTGCCGGGGAGCACGTTCAACGTTCCGGTGGCTGAGATTGCCGCGCTGGTGGATTGATTTTTTCGGGCGCTGAGAACGAAGAGGCGTCCTCCGCGGCGGACGTCTCTTCGCATCAGTGGGCTTGGTCTGACTTGAATGGCCGGACTTGCTTGAACTGGCCGGCCAGAGTTGGCTGCGTTCAGAACCTGTACACCACGCCGATGGAAGCGCGCGGATTCCAGGTTCTGTGCGGCGAGTTGGCGAGTTCCGTCGAATTTCCGGTGAGGGAAAACGACCCGCCGATATAGTCGCCGGAGGCGCGCAGGGAAAAGCGCGGTCCCAGAGTGTACTCCAGGCCGCCGCCAGGACCGCCGGCAAAGGAGATGTTCGGGGTTTCCTTTTCACCCCCGGTGTGTTCGCCGCCGATCAACCCATGCACGAAACCGCCGACTTTCCCGTAGATGTTGGCATGAATCACGGGCCCGAAGAGGACGGAATCCACCGATGGGGTTCCAGGGTTGCCGGACTGAAGGCCGATCCTGTAATAGTCGCCCTCGGCGGTGAGTCCGAAGTATCTGCCCCAATCGCGGGTCAGGGAGAGGTTCACGCCCTGCAATCCGTAGCGCGACTGATTCACCTGGTTGAGGCTGGTGTAGGCGTAACCGGCGTAGACCTCGTACTTGAAGGTGCGTTCACCCTGCTCGGCGGAGCGGGAGCGAGCGCCAGGGGTAATCTGGCTGGTGGCCGCCAGGGGCATGAGCGCGGCCGGAACCACGGCCAAAATCGAAAGCAATAACGTCCTGTTCAACTTGAAACTCTCCTCAACACCGTCGTGTGGCTTGGCGGCCGCCTGCAGGGTTTTCCCCAGGGCGGGGCCGTGATTGGAATGCGGTACCCTCATAGACTATCCTCTCCACCCCGGTTCGACGAAGTCCCCGGGCCCGCTGTGGCAAAACCAGGGAAGATGTATCCCAAGCCATTGCACTTGAGCCGGCGCGACCAACAAGGAGCACCGGCCCTCAACGAAGATAAACAGGACACAGTGTCCCCGGTTTTGCCGTAAAAGGTCCCGGCTAACGGGATTGCACCGGAACCGGGACGTCGAGGGTCAGGAGCTTGCCGGATCTTTCTGTTACTGTGACGGCGATTCCGCCGGGAAGATAGCGGCCGATGATCTCGGGGCTGGCCCAATCCAGATCCCATGCGTCCTCGATGGCCACCAGGGTGTATTGACCGGGGACCACGTCGTGGAGGGCGAAGCTGCCGTCGGAGTCGGACTGGTCGCGGCGGACCAGGCCCTGCAGTGCAGCCATTTCCGCGGGCACCAGCACCACCATGACGCCGGAGACGCCCTTGCCGTCCTTCCACCCCAGCGACGAAGACCCGTCGCCGGGGGCCCCGTCTTTGCGGGCGAATCCCTCGAGGCGCGTGGCGCCCTGGGTGACGGTGACCACGACGGAAAGCGGCCGATCCTGCACGGTGATCAGGTTGCCGGAGCGCGCGCGGTTGCCCACGGCGACGGAGGCGATGGGCAACTGCCTGCCGGCGCTCTCGGCCCATAGCTGCCACTCGCCGGGCGGGACGGTGGGAAAGCTGAAGGCGCCGCGGTTGCAGGCGGTTTGAATCGGGTTTTGGCGGTGCGTGGCGTCAAGCGATTCGAGATTCAAATTGCAATCGTCGGCGAGCGGCGTGCCGGCAGGCGTGCGCAGGGAGCCGTGGACGGACACGGTGGGCGTACCGAGCGAGGAGTCCACCTGCTGGCTGGCGGTAGCGTCCAACTCCACCATGCGTGGCGGATCGCCCTGCGCCAGCTCATAGTGGCCGGGGGCGACGCCGGTGAACTCGGTGGTTCCGGTCTGCATGGCGTCGAGGAAGCCGGCGCTCTCCGCCGCGACCACGGCGCCAAAGATGGTCTGGCGCAGCTCCGCACGGGCAATGGATCCGTCCTGCTTGCGGGGCGTGTCGACCTCGATATGCAGGGCGGGCGTGGCGTGCAGGGCGATGTTCGCCTCCACGCGGCTGCCTCCGGCGAGCACGATGCGTGTTGCCGCGGCTTCGTCGGTGGTGGAGTCGAAGTAGGTGACCGGGTAGGCCACGTCGAGAGCGGCAGCGGGGTCGGCTGCGCCGCCGCTGTCAGCAGCACCGGAGGATTTCTGGCGGGAGCGGCTGGAGGAGCGATGGAGCGCGTACCAGGGCTCGGCGGCAACGGCGAGCAGATACTCACCCGCGGCCAGGTTGTTGAACTCGTAAGCGCCCGTGTCGTCGGTGGGGACGGAGTCGGACTGGTTGATGCGGCCGCCAGGTCTGCCGTCATGCGATTTGAGGAAAAGCATTACCCTGGCGTCCTCCACCGGGTCGCCGCCGTCGGT
>DASWZM010000051.1:0-2600 GCA_036404455.1 Occallatibacter sp.
TTTTTTTGTTGACAAGTTCCGATAGCTTTCCTATGATACAGGACATGAATCTTGCCAAAATCGAGCGGCGCCTCGAAGCGATCCAGCAGCGACTGACCCAACTGGGGCCGATGCATCCGGGCAGTCTGGGGGAGCAGTACAACGTGTGCGGCAAGGCCGGGTGCCGCTGCAAAGACCCGAAGAAGCCTCAGAAGCACGGGCCGTATTACCAGTTGAGCTACACCTGGCGGGGAAAGAGCACGACGCTTTTTGTGCGACCGGAACAGGTCGACGGGATGCGACGGAAGGTGGCCCACTACAAGCGCTTCCGGGAACTGGTGAACGAATGGGTGGACCTGGAAGTCGGGCGGGAGCGGGCCGAGCGGGCGCAGGAGAAACACGCCGGTGGACATTGATCGCAACCAGTTGCCGAATGATCCGGCGGCCTTGCGGCAGATCGTGATGGGGCTGCTCGAGGAAGCGGCGGAGCGGGAGCGGAAACTGCGACAACTGCAGCATTGGGTGGAGCAGTTGCTGCGGGCGCGCTATGGGCCGAGGCGCGAGCGGGTGGATGAGAACCAGTTGTTCCTATTTGCGGCCGAGATCATGGTCCGAGGGGGGGAGACTCCTCCCGCCTCCGGCGAAATCGAAGCGCCTCCGTCGAAGTCGACGCCCCAGCGCCCAGGGCATGGCCGGGGCGCGCTGCCGAAATCTTTGAAGCGGCAACGGGTGGTCTATGATCTGGGTGAAGGCCAACGGCAGTGTCCGCAGTGCCAGCGCGATTTGAAGCGGATCGGGGAAGAGACCCAGGAGCGGCTGGAATACGTGCCCGCCTCTCTGGTGGTGATCGAGGAAGTGTGTCAAAAGTACGCCTGCCCGAAGGGATGTACGGTGGTCACAGCGGAGAAGCCCATGGCGGCGATCGAGAAGGGCTTGCCGGGGCCGGGGCTGCTGGCGCAGGTGGCGGTGAGCAAGTATGGGGATCATTTGCCTCTGCACCGGCAGGCAGACATCTTTCGCCGCCAAGGTGTGGAGTTGTCGCGCCAGACGATGTGCGACTGGATGCGCGCCTGCGCCGATCTGCTGAGCCCGCTCTACGCGCTGATGAAGCAGCGGGTGTTGGGCTCGAAAGCGGTGCAGACCGATGACACGCCGGTCCCGGTGCTGGATCCGGAGTTGCCGCGCACCCGCACGGGCCGGATCTGGACCTATGTCGGGGACGACGAGCATCCGTACACGGTGTACGACTACACGCCCAGCCGCAGCCGGGACGGCCCCGAGGAGTTCCTGAAGGAGTTCCGGGGATTTCTCCAGGCGGACGCCTACTCCGGGTACGATCATTTCTATAAGGAGGCCGAGCGCGGCATTGTCGAGGTCGCCTGTTGGGCGCATGCGAGACGGAAGTTTTTCGAAGCGCAGTCTTCGGACTTGATGCGCTCGATGGTGATGCTCGCCTATATCCGCTTGCTTTACGACGTCGAGCGCGAAGCCCGCGACGGGAAGCTTGAGGGAGAGGCCCGCCGGGCGCTACGACAAGCGAAATCGAAACCGATCCTGGACGATATCCGCGCTTACCTGGAACGAGAACAGCCCCAGGTGCTGCCCAAGAGTCCCGAGGGAGAGGCCATCGCCTACACGGTGTCGAATTGGAAAGCCCTAACCCGCTACTGCGACGACGGCGATTTGGAGATTGACAACAACCGCGCCGAGCGCAGTCTGCGCGGCCTGGCGGTAGGACGCAAGAACTGGATGTTTTACGGCAGCGACCAGGGGGGCCGGACGGCGGCCGTGCTGACCAGCCTGATCGCCACCGCCCAAAGACTCGCCCTCGATCCGTTCGCCTACCTACGCGACATCTTCGAACGCATCAGCAACCATCCCCAAAGCCGCCTTGGCGAATTGCTTCCCGACCAATGGAAGGCGCCCCAAGCGGTAAAGGTTGCGGAAAGGAAGGAGGACAGCTTACATGGTCCGCTCCCGACGACCCCCGGGCAGGACTTGGGTCTATGATCCGGCGCGAGCGTTTCGGCAATCCAAAAAGCCCGTGCCCGCAGACATCCAACACGAAGTGCAGCACCGAGCTCAGGAGCTGATCGATTCAACCTTTAAGCCCCGCTATATCCAACCTCCTCCCCAGAAGCCGCAATTCAACTACCTGGTGGATATCTACTCCCAATGGCGGGGCCCCTTCTTTTACTTCTGTTCGAAATACTGTTCTCCCGGACCCCATGCGCTCTCACCCTCCTTTGAGTCCAAGTTTGCCCGACTTCAGTATGCCGGGGATGAGCGGTTTAACTTGGCCTATTTCCGCCACACAGGCCAGTGGTGGGAAGTGGCACAACTCCTGTCCCTAGAGGAATGCCTCGCGCGGATTGAAGAGGGAAACATCTTCACCCCCTAATCCCTTACTCCCCCATCTTGCCAGAGGGCGACTGGCAGACCGTATGCCGACGCGCCACCTGGGTTCGCCGGACGGATACGGATATGTAAGCTTTATCGCATACATAGTCCCATGGATTTCGAGATCTACGTCCACTTCGATTGTGAAAGTTGCATCGAGCCGCCATGTACAACCCCTCAGCCAGTCGGCCTCCTTCATTAGCTTCTCAAGTTCATCCCGT
>DASWZM010000052.1:0-2086 GCA_036404455.1 Occallatibacter sp.
GCCTGCACTTCGGACTGGGCGGAGCCGTCAAGGTGGACAAGGTCGAGATCGCCTGGCCCGGCGGCGGAACGCAGATCGAAACCGCCCTGCCCGCCGATCGAATCGTCGCCATCCGCGAGCGGTAACGTGGCGCAGGCTCTCAGCCCAATGCCACTTAGTTTTCACTGTCGGTTTTGACATAAGGAAAGCGGCCTCGAATGTGTCGGTTAAAGAAAGATCCCTTGGAGTTGGCGCGAAGCAAATCGCGATACAGATTCGGCGTGACGCCAGAATAGGCGTACCGCGTTCCATCCCGGAAATCCAGTTCCAACCTTTCGCGGCGGCCGTCGTAGGCCGCTGCTGCCAAGGCCGTGGAGTCCAGACTTACCCGCCCCTCAGTCGCCGTGGTCATTGGCGCACCTCCTTGTGGGGAGAGCGGCGGCGGAAAGGGAAATGTCCGCCGCGGCCCCAGATTTCGCGCGGATACGAGCGCTGGCGCGAGCGCTCAGGCAATTTGGCCTGGGCTACCACCCGCAGCAATCGTTGCACTTCCTGGTGGAACTCGGCCGCCGTTTCCGCGCGCTGCAGATAGGGCCACGCAGCCATCACCGCGTCTTGAGCGACGGAAAAGCTCAACTGGCGCGGCTTGAGGCCTGCCTGGGAAGCGGATAGATACATGACCGCCCGAACCACGTTATAGGCGCAGACGGCCATCAGCACCTCCTTTTCCACCATGGCTTTGCTCTTGCCGGTCACCTGGTGCAACTCCAGCGTACGTTTCAGGTTGCGAAGATCCGTTTCGATATTCCAGCGGAGTTTATACAACGCCAGGATCCGCTTGGGCTTCAGATCCAGGGTCGTGAAAAAGTACAGCATCTCGCCCTTCTCCTCGGGGTGCCGGCAAGCCACCATCCATCCCTTCACCACCGCCCCCTCCGGTAGCTTGGGGTGGGCTTTGCGGTCGAACATACTGGCCTCCCACTCCACCTTGCGGCGTCTTCCCGCACGTAGGCCTTTGCCGGACAGCACCTTGTGGGCGCGCGCGGCGGTCAACCGGAACAGCATCGGGCGCTGGCTTTCTTGCACCGTATGAGCCACCCAGAAGATCCCAAAGTTGGCATCCGCCAGGACGATCGCATCGGCCGGCAATCTCTGGAGGGCCTGGCGGGCCAGTTCCTGCTCGCCGATGGCCCGCTTCCCATACATCGGTCCCCAACTCGGCTGTGCGGCCAGCCCTGTCTGCGCGTCATGAAAAGCCACCATCAACATGGTGGGCCAGTGATTCTCGCCGTGCTGATTGCGTCCTGGCGGAAATGCTTTCACGAGTTCCCGTTCATGCGGGAGTTGCAAGGTGGTGCCGTCAATCACGAACACCGGCCGCGGCACGTCCGGCAGTTGTTCCCGCATCAGCACTTGGAGTTGTTCAAATATGTGATCGCACACGTCGCTGGCTACCAGTGCGGGCATTTTGAGTCGCGCCTGGCAATAGCCACCCGTCCCGGCGGAGATCCGGCCCTCGCGCACACGCTTGCCAACGTGAGCGCACTGCTGCCAGTGAATCGCCTGCCGGGCCAAAAAGTGCACCGCCGAAGACAGTGTTCCCTTGCTGTTCAATCGTTGGTAGATCATCAGCCAGACGACGACAGCCACGCTATAGATTCCACGGCGACCCTTGCAACCGCGTTTCTGGCAAAGCTGGTCGATGGAGGAGGCGGATGCTGCGACATGCAGAACCCGCTCGAATATTGCGAGGTCGAGCGAAACAGGGGAGGTCATAAATAAAACATAACCTATGAATTATGTTTTAGTTATGGCCCACCCAAAAACTAAGCGGCATTGGGCTCTCAGCCAGGCTCTCAGCCTGCCGGGGTGCCCCTCCGGGGCCGGGCACTCGTGCCGACGCCCGTTGCCCCAGGCCGCAAAGCCGTCGAGGGGAGAATCGACGGGCCCAGAGGGCACCCCGGCTGAGAGCCTGCGCCACAGCGGCAGACTGTGACGTTATTCCTGCCAGGAGCCTCAGTGCCTTTTTCGAAGCATCACGGGTAGCGGCGATTGAACCCCGCGCCGTCACACCCGCCGCCCACACACCGGTTGTCCCCTGGCAGTC
>DASWZM010000053.1:0-3102 GCA_036404455.1 Occallatibacter sp.
GGTCGGCGAGGCGCAGGCCCTGGACGGATGTTCCGGAGGGTTTTTTCTCGAAGAGCGGGGCGCTGACGGGCGTTCCCGGCCAGATCTGCACCAGGCCGGTGGCCATCAGTTGGGAGCCGACCCACTGGTTGAACTGGCCTATCGAGAGCACCAGGCCGCCGTGTTTTTGGAGGAAAGCTGGGGTCCAGGGGAGCTCGAAGGCATGGTCGCGGAGGCGGAGCAGAGGGCTGAGGCCGCGCAAAACGGCATCGGCGGCGCGGAGGGTGAGGGAACGGCGGCTGGCGCCGATGGGGTCGAGGAGATAGAGCACGCGCTCGTGGGTGACCTCGACGGCCATGGGAATTTCGGCGGGGTTGAGGTCAGGGAAACTGGCGCGAATGCCCTGGGCGCGCGTGACCACGCCGCTGACGCCCGCGGCAATGTCGTCGGCGCGCTCGTAGCAGAGCACCTGGAGGGGCATCCCGGGAGCTGCCTTGCTTTCGAAGGCGGGATCGGCCGGATTCTCGGACCAGGCACGGGTGAGGGTGGTGAGAAAGCCGCCCATGGCGGGGCCGAAACCGGCGCAGGCGATATCGACTTCCATGGAGGGACGGTCGAGGTTCTGGACTTCGGTGGGTGTGGCTTCCGTAATCATTCGAGCCCTCCTGTGGAGGAGGCCGGGTGGGTACTGTGGTTCCCCACCCTTTCGCCAGAACAAAGGCGAAAGGATGGGGCACGGAGCGTTTTCACGGACGCCGACTGTCTGGGTTCGTGGGCTCCCACCCTAGCCGCAAAAACAAGGACGCGGCGAGGGTGGGGCACCCAGCTTTTGTGACTAGTGCTCATGCGGGATAATCCAGCGCTGCGGGGATCATGACCTTGCTGACGGTTTCGGCAGCGCGGTCCTTGGCCAGGCGCGCGCCGCTCAGGCAGGTGGTGAGTTTGTTCTGGAGGCGGAGGAACTCGCTGTTGCCGGCGCAGCTTGCGCAGGGTCCGGCCTTGAGCGGATGGCTGCCGTCCGGGGCCAGCACATCGACGGCAAAGGCGGTGATGCCGGGCATGGTCTCTTCGTACTCTTCGAGCTCGCTGGAGAGGAAACAGCCCTGGTGCGCTTCATCTTGCCATGAGGGGTGTTCGTTATACCCGAAGACCAGTTCGGCGCAGATGCGGGAAGCTTCGCCGGCGGCTTGCGCGGCCTGGGTGTGGCAGAGGTCTGAAAGGAACTGCACGGTTCCGGCGAGGCCTTCGGCGGCAACCGGATCGTCGGGGCCCCGTGCCTCCAGTTCCAGTATGTCGAGGATCTGATAGCGCGAGGCAAGAAGCCAGCAGAGAGCATCCGCGAGGGCAAAGGTTACGCCCTGGCGCTGGCCGTGATAGAGCTTGTTTCCGTCGGGGTCGGTGGACTTTTGGAGGTAATTCAGCGTCCAGAGCCAGAGGTGCATCGCCGAGGCAAGGGTGCAGGCGCCGGTTCCGGGGCGATCGGAAGCAATGCGGCGCATGGCGTTGGTCCAGGCGCGGAATTGGGCCAGGAAGACCTCAGAGGTCATGGTGACGGTCAACTGGCGGCGCTGGACTGCCTCAGGACCCTCGTAAGTGGCTTCAAGTTGAGAATCCATCCACTTGTTGGCCAGGAAGCCGGGGCAGTCCTCGGTAATGCCATATCCGCCCATCAGGCTCACGGCTTCGCGCATCATGTTGGCGCCGTGGCCGGTGTTCCACAGCTTGGTGGCCGGGCAGATGACGTTGGCCTCGGCGTCCATGAGGACAAACTGGACGAGGGGATCGGCTTCCAGGCCGGGACGGCGGGGGTCGCCTTCACGGAGGGAAAGCAGTTCGATGGCGCGCTGCTCGCTTTCCTTGAGGGCCTTCATCTCCGCTCGCCCTCCCTGAACGCCGCGGTCTTTCAGAATCGCATTCTTCTGTTTTTCGAGCGGGTCGAGGGTATCGAAGAGGCGTGCCGCGGCAAATCCGAGGGAGGCGGCAGCTTCGCCGGTGGCCCACACATCCACGAGGCGATGGAGCGCGTCCTCGCGCTGCTGGATTCCCTGCTCATAGCGAACCGAGCCGGGTTTGGAGCCTTCAGCCCCGCGGAAGCGTTCGCGCTGGTAGCGGATTACCGGCTCGACCGCCGAGAGCAGCTTGGCCGCGGACATAAGTCCGACGGGCACGCGGGTGCGGCGGAAGACCGCTTCAATGACCTCGCCGTGGTTGAAGTTGGGAACGATGACGCCGTCTTTTACGGTGTATCCGCCCACGATGCGGTTGGCTGGAACCTTGAGGTTGAAGATGGGATCGCCGGTGGAGGAGAGCTGGTGAACAAGCTTCCTTGTTGGGGTTCCGCGGTCGAACGTGCCCTCGTCGCCCTCCTCAAGAATGACCACGCAACTGCCCTTGATGCGCGGATCGCAGGAGTTGACGGCGGCGGTTACGAAGTTGGCGAAGGCGATGTTGGTGATGAAGCGGCCGCGCTTTTCGATTTGCAGCCAGGGTTCTTCGCCGTCTTTCCACTCGGCCACGCTGAGCTTGCCGTTCAACATGCCGGTATCGACGCCGACGTACGGGATGGGTTCGGTGAGCGCGAAGGCTCCACGCCAGGGCTTGCGGTCCTCGCCGGACTGGGGCGGGGCGGCGAGCGTCTTGTAGCGGGTGACCTGCTGCTGTGTACCGCGCTCGTGAATGGGCGAGAGAGCGAGAAAGCTGGCCAGACTGGCGGTGGCGGCGCCGCCGTCTACCCAGGCCAGCTCAAATGCGGACAGCGCCAGGGCCAGGTTCTTGGGTCCGGCGATAAAGCCGCCCTCTTCGGGTTCCATGAAGGCCGCCGTGACGCCGGACCGATCGAAGGCTTCCAGCATCTCGCCCTTGGCCGGGGTCCACTCGTGGGTGTTGCGCTCCCCCGCGGCCACCAGGCGCGCCACAGTTCCGCGCGCCACGGCTCGCGCCGACTGGACGAGCATCTGGAGGTCGAAGCGGTCGGCATACCGCCATTGGATCTGACGCACCGCGTCTCCAGGGAGAGTGAGCATGGTTTTCATTTCCGTTACCGCAACTGAGCCCATCGAATTGGTCCTCCGGCAGCGGTCATATTGTGCTTGAACGGGCACACGTCGGCATGTGACCTGTATC
>DASWZM010000054.1:0-2523 GCA_036404455.1 Occallatibacter sp.
GAGCGGCGCTGGCGCGAGCGGCGGCGCGAGCCGGGGTGGGGGAAAAGCGCCCGCCCAACCGGATGGCCCCTGCGACGATGAAAGCCTGCCGAGATCGTCCCGACATATTGCCTTCACCGCTGCCCTCCCGCTAACGTCGAAGTGCACACAACCGAGAGGAAGGGGGAACGAGGAGAGTCAAGGTAGTTTTCTTCGTTCTCTCTTCTTCGATTTGAAGTCAGGGAGACGTCGTTGCTGCGCTGGGTACAAGAGAGTCCGCTGCCCCTCCCCGTGGACGAGATCGGTGAACACTACGGCCGTTATCGACTCCACCTCCCGGAGGCGGAACGGGCCATGGCGCGGTCGCTGGAGCGCTACGGGCAATTGTCGCCGGTGGTGGTCTGCCAGCGCCAGGATCGCTACGAGCTGATCGATGGGTTCAAGCGCTTGGGCGCAGCGCGCACCCTCGCCCGAATGTCGCATCTGTTCGCCCGCCCCATGGAAGCGGACGAGCGCACGGCCAAAGCGGCCATCTACGGACTGAATCGCGCCGGAGGCCGGACGCGGGAACTGGAAGAAGCCTGGATTATCCAAGCGCTGGTTCGGGAAGACGGTTTGAGCCAAGTCGAGGTGGCCGAGTTGTTGGGCCGCCACAAGAGTTGGGTGTGTCGGCGGCTGGCCCTGATCGAGCGACTGGGAGCCGAGGCGCGAGAAGAACTCCGCGTGGGACTGCTTTCGCCCACCGCCGCGCGGCAGATGGTGCGGTTGCCGGAGGGCAACCAAGCGGAGGTTCTCCAGGTGGTCCGGAGGGAAGCGCTGTCCGGGGCGGAACTGACCGGCGTGGTGGATCTGTGGTTGCAATGCCCCAGACGTGAGCAGCAGGAGTATGTCCTGGCACAGCCTCGGGAAGCCTTGTCGCAAGTCTGCGGCTACCTTCCTGCGGTGCGTGATCCCCGTCTCAGCGAAGTCGGCAATCAGGTCGGCAAACGGCTGGGAGTCTTGCTGGACTTGCTGGGGCGCATGGAAGTGTGGCTGGCCCATCGGGGCCGCACGGGACTCACTCCCCAAGATCGCGTGCTCTTGTCACCCCGCTTCCAGAGGCTGGCGCGGGAGGCCGGATCGGTCGCCGCCTTGAGCCAAGATCTGGTGGGCGAATTGGAGAGGCCATGAATGAACTCCTCCGTAATGAGGTGGTCCGCTTGTGGTATGGAGGCGCTTCCCGTCGCCGCATTGCCCGCCAACTCGGCATCAATCGCAAGACGGTGGCGCGGATGCTGGCCGAGCATCAAGATCGCCGAGCCGGCAACCTCCCCGCCGAGGGCACGCGCCGGCCCAGCCTCCTCGATCCCTTCGCCGAAACCATCACGCAACTGCTGGCGCGCTACCCGGACTTGACGGCGGTGCGCCTGCACGAAGAGTTGCGTCAGCAGGGTTTCAAGGGCGGTTACACCATCGTGAAAGAGTGGCTGCGCGCGGTGCGGCCCAAGCCCCCCTCGCCCCCGGTGCGGCGCTTCGAAACAGGTCCTGGGGTGCAAGCCCAAATGGATTTTTCCCCCTATGAGATCATCTTCACCCGCGAAGGACGCCGCCGCGTGCATGCCTTCAGCTATGTGTTGGGCTACTCGCGCCGTCAGTACCTGCACTTCGTGGAGTCGGAGGACTTGCCCACCACCCTGCGTGAACATGTGCGCGCCTTTGAACACCTTCAGGGTTTAGCCGCCACCTGCCTCTACGACAACATGAAGGTCGTGGTGACGGGTTACGACGGTGAGCAGCCGATCTACAACACGCGCTTTCTGGCTTTCGCTACTCACTACGGCTTTCGGCCTTGGGCTTGTCGCCCCCGGCATCCCCAAACAAAAGGTAAGATCGAGCGAAATTTTTGGTACGCGGAGAAAAATCTGCTCAACGGTCGCACCTTCAGCTCGCTCGAGCACCTGAACCAAGTCACCGCCAACTGGCTAGCCACGACCGCTGACCTGCGTACCCATCAAGAGACCAAGCGCCGACCGATCGACCTCTACCAGGAAGAGAAGCCTCACCTGCTCCCCTTGCCCGCCCATCCCTACGACACGGCCCTGGTCCTGTACCGCACGGTGAACAGCGAAGGCTGTGTGCCTTACCAGCAGAACTTTTACTCCGTGCCTTGGCAGCGCATGGGGGAGTTGCTGCCGCTGCGCATCACCGAGAAGGAACTGATCGTTTACGGCCCGGACTTGGCGGAGATCGCCCGACATGAACTCTACCCTTCCGGAACCCGCGGAGAGAAGCACAGCCTACCGGAGCATTCCCCCGGACGCGATCCCTACCGCAAGGTGGAGCTCCTGAAAGAACGTTTCACGGAGCTGGGAGTCGAAGCCGTGCGGTTTCTCGAGGCGATCCTCCAAACCCGACGGTGTGGAAAGGATGAAGCCCTCCGGGTTTTGGGTCTTCTCGGCACCTACGGACGCGCCGACCTTTTGAAAGCCTTAGAGCGAGCCTGCCACTACCGGGCTTTCTCTTTTTCGGCCGTGGAGCGCATCCTGGCGGCGCAGGCGCGTCCCC
>DASWZM010000055.1:0-12897 GCA_036404455.1 Occallatibacter sp.
CTGGCCTTTCATACACTGCGAGAATACTCCAACCGGAAAGTTTGGGCGGCGTGGTGCTTCCATCCCCGGTCCCCAAAAGCTAGGGACCGGGGGCACCCCCGGCATGGTCTGGAGATCTCACCGGGACCGGCGCCACCCGCCAAGTCGCTGAAAACAAGGAATTTCTTTACAGATACGGGGTGGGGGTGGGGAGGCTCAGAATATCTGCAAATATCCGTTTCACCCGCCAGGGGTCGGCAACGCCGGCGAGTGATGAGTGCCTGCCTTGATCCACCAGTCCAAAAAAGCCCGCAACTCCCCCGGCGGCCGCAACCAAATCTCCGCCGCCGTCTCGCGCCACTCCCGTCGCACCAGCACACTTAACCCGCGCCCCTTCACCGCCCAAAACGCCGCCTCATCGGTCAAATCGTCTCCCAAATAGGCCACCGGTCCGCGATCCCCAACCTCCGCCAGAATCGCCTCGACGACCCCACCCTTGTTCCGCCCCGTGCGCAACTCCAGGCCCGCCTCGAACTCCAGCAGCGCCAGCCCCTCCATCCGGGTCAGCGGTTCAAACAGCGCCCGCGTCCTCTGCTCGATGAGCCTTGCCTTCCGCGGCGAAGCCCCGCGCCAGTGCACCACCGCTGCATTCGGTTTGTCCTCGAACAGTCCGCCCAGGCTGTCCCGCCGCAGATGCTCGCGCAGCTCTTCGAGCTTCTCCTGGGCCTCAGCCGGAGCCTGCTCCAACTCCCGCCGCCCATCTGGATACAGCCGCTCCGCCCCATGCAGTCCCCACACTTCCAGCGCCGGGGCCCCCATCGATGCCCAGGGGGCTCCCACTTGGTCGATGGGGTGGAGCCCCAGCAACGGCGCAATTTCTCTCGCTGGCCGTCCGGTAATCACCGCCATCCGCGTCTTGCCCTGCTGTTGAATCCGCGCCAGCAACTCCGGCACCCCCGCCCACGGCCGCGCCTTGAACCGGTCCACCCGGAACGGCGCCAGCGTTCCGTCGTAATCCAGCAGAAGAAGCGGATTCGCCCCGCCCGCAAACCTCCGAAAGAAATCTTCCAGTTTTTCCGCCGCCTCGGGCGTCATCGCATACTCGCTTTCTAAGCCAGTTTACGATGCATCCCGGCCGCTGCCGGAACAGACTCCGGCCCAAACCGGCTCATTTCCGCGAACTCCGGGCCTTCCATGCGCAGATCGCGCAGGTCGCCCAGGATGCTGGCCGCCCAGCGATAGACGTTGTGGTCCATCACGTGGCGGCGCATCCGTTGCATGCGCATGCGGCGCTCTCCGTGGCCCATCTCCAGGCCTTGATGAACGGCCTCCGCCACGCCGGTAATGTCATAGGGATTCACCAGCAGCGCGTCACTCAGTTCGATGGCCGCGCCGGTGAACTTGCTCAGCACCAGCACCCCGTCTTCGTCCTCGCGCGCCGCCAGGTACTCCTTGGCCACCAGGTTCATGCCGTCGTGAAGCGAAGTCACCAGGCAAACGTCCGCCGCGCGATACCAGCGATCGACCTCCTCGTGGCTGCATTGCCGTTCGATCAGTACGACCGGCCTCCAGTGCGCTGTCTGGTAGCGCTGGTTGATGCGCTCCGCGGTCTCCTCCACCTGCCGGCGCAACGCCGCATAGCTGGGAATCCGGGTGCGGCTGGGCGCAGCAATCTGCACCATCGTCAGCCGCTCCCGGTGCCATGGATGTTCCTCCAGCAGGCGGTCGATGGCCATCAGCCGCTCCACGATTCCCTTGGTGTAGTCCAGGCGGTCCACGCCCAGGGCCACGCACTCGCAGCTTACGTCAAACTCTTCCAACAACCGTGCGCGCGCAAAGGACGCCGATTTGTCTTTCAATCCATCGCCGTTCGATCCGGTCCCGTCTCTCCTCGTTCCATCCAGCACAACGCTCACCGGATAGGGGCGCACCGCGCTCAAGTGCCCACGGCGGCGGACGGTCATGTGTTCCCGGTCGGTGCGCGATTCCAGCACCCGGTCAACAGTGGCTAGAAAGTTATTGCAGTGCAACGGGATGTGAAGCCCGATCAGGTCGGCGCCCAGCAAGCCGTCCAGCAGCTCCGCCTGCCATGGGCAGATTCCGAAAGCCTCCGGATTGGGCCACGGAATGTGCCAGAAAATGGCCACGCGCGCGTCCGGCCGTTCTCTCTTGATGATCCGCGGCGCCAGCGCGAAGTGGTAATCCTGCACAAAGACAATGGGGTTGGCGCAGCTCTCCATCTCTTCCAGCAGCGTGGCGGCAAACTTCTCGTTTACCCGCTGGTAGCACTTCCAGTCCGAAGCGCGAAAGATGGGCCGGGTGTGCGCAATATGGCACAAAGGCCACAATCCCTCGTTGGCGAAACCGTCGTAGAAGCCTGACTCCTCTTCACTCGAGAGCCACACCCGCCGCAGGCTGTAGCGCGGGTCGTCGGGAGGCACGCGCAGCCGGTCGAACTCATCCACGGCGACTGGATCTTCGCTGCCGCTCCCGTGCGCCACCCATACCCCATCGCACGCGCAAAGCACCGGTTCGATCGCCGTCACCAGCCCGCTGGGAGGTACCACGCACACCGTCTCCCTCCCCTTGCGAACATGCATATAGGGTTCGCGGTTCGACACCACAAAGATGCGGCTGGAGCCGAATCGCTCCCGCATATGCACCGCCAGCCGTTCGGCAGTCCACTGGTGTTCGCCGGCATCGCGCAGCCGCGCTTCGGCCTCGGCAACAGCGCGCGCCTCCATCAGGCTCTCAGCCATCGTCTCTACCTCGCGCGCCAGCGGAGTAAACAGACTCAGCTCCGCAATGCTCTCTTCCGCAATCTCGTGGCTGTGGCCCATGCGCAGCCGCCGCAGCTCTTCCGCAACCCGCAGCATCGGCCGCATCAGGAACCAGCGGACCATCAGCAGGGTTACGCCTACAATCAGCACCACGAAAGCGGCGATCCGCCAGGAGCTTCGCCACCACACCGCGGAGCCCTCTGCGCGAATGAACCGGGCATCTTCCAGAATCACCAGGACGCCGTTCAGTTGTCCGCCGGTCTGCAAGGGAAGCGCATCCTCGAGCCATTGCCAATCCCCGTTGTGCCCGAAGTTCGATGCCGCCGCACCCCGCTTGCTCGCCTTCTCCACCGGGCCAGGCGGCAGCGCCTTGAATAGTTCCTTTTCGCCCGCGGCGGCCAGCAGCCGCCCCTCCGGGTTATAAACGGCCAGGCCCAGGGTCCCATCCCTGCGCTGCAAACGCTGGACCGCTGCGTTGATCGAATCGATTTCGCCGCCGGCAACAGGGTCCTCGATCTCCGCCTGCAGGCTCGTGCCCAGCCACGCGGTCCTGCGCTCCAGTTCCTGCCTCAGAACACGCTTGTGCGCCAGCACATCGAAATAGGTCGAGCCAACCGAAACCAGCGTGATTCCCACGATGAGCGCAAGGATTAACCGCATGCGAAAAAATGGCATGTCGCCCCCTCCCTGTACTGTTTCGAGATTCCGCTCGAATATAGTTGGATGCAGCCAAGGGGCCATGTGGCAACTTGTTGTGAAAACAGGGAGCGACCGGGCCGCGCGGCATCGCCGCCATGAATTCCTTGCCCATCATCCGGTAATTTCTGCCCAGTGGCCCGGCCTTCGGCACAGCCAGCCGCACACGCTGGCCGGCCCCCGCCCGCCTCATGCGCTATCCTGTCCAGAGAGCGGCAAAACCCTCATTCCGCAGGCCGGCAGACCCTATGGCGATAGCAGCGATCGAAAGAACCGCCAAGCACATCGTGCTCAACGTGCAGGACTACTCCCTGTTCGCGCATCGTGCTGTTACAAATCTCTTCCGTCCTCCCCGCTACTGGCCGGATTTCTTCATTCAATCCAACATCATCGGCGTCGGGTCGTCGGCCATCGTCCTGCTCTCCGGCTTCTTCACCGGAGGCGTGCTGGCCCTCCAATCCGCCGCCACCCTCTCTGAGTTCGGCGCCACCGCCGTCACCGGCCGTTTCGTCTCCATCACCATGATCCGCGAACTGGGACCGGTGCTTACCGGCATCATGGTCTCCGGCCGCAACGCCTCCTCCATGGCCAGCGAACTCGGCTCCATGGTCGTCACTGAGCAAATCGACGCCATGCGCGCCCTGGGCGTCGACCCCATGCGCAAACTGGTCACCCCCCGCCTCTTTGCCTGCATCTCCATGCTCTTTTTTCTCACCATCCTCGCCGACGCCTTCGGCATCATGGGCGGCGGCTTCGTCACCGTCTTCATGAACCACCAGAACGGCACCCAGTACATCTCGCAGGCATGGGAACACCTCCGCTACCCCGACATCATCCAGGGCCTGGTCAAGCCGCTCTTCTCCGGCTTCATCATTGCCTCCATCGGCTGCTTCTACGGCATGAGAACTTCGGGTGGCACTGAGGGCGTGGGCCGTTCCACCATTCAGGCTGTCGTCACTTCTTCGGTGCTGATTATCTTCGTCGACTTCCTCCTCACCCAGGTGCTGCTCACCCTCTTCCCCGCCCCATGATCGAACCGCCCGCTTCCGCCCAGCCGCCTTCCGTCGAGTCCGGCCCCGGCCAATCTGCGCAAGACCCGGCTCCGGCCGCCGATACCGCCCTGGTCGTCGCCTTTCGCAACGTCTCCATCGCCTTCGACGGCCCGCCCGTTCTCGAAGACATCAGCTTATCGGTAGCGCCCGGAGAGACACGCATCCTGCTCGGACCCGCCGGCGTGGGCAAGAGCGTCCTGCTCAAGCTGGTCAACGGCCTGCTCCGTCCCGATCGGGGCAGCATCCTGCTCTTCGGCCAAGAAATCACCACCATGCCCGAGGAGCAACTCTTTGCCCTGCGCGCACGCACCGGCATGGTCTTCCAGGAGGGCGCGCTCTTCGACTCGCTCACCGTCCGCGACAATGTAGGCTACCAGCTGATCCAGGAGCGCGTCCCAGACGACGAAATCGACCGCCGCGTCCAGGATGCCCTGTGCTTTGTCCAATTGCAGGAAACCTTCAATTTCTTTCCCGCCAGCCTCTCCGGCGGAATGCGCCGCCGCGTCGCCATCGCCCGCGCCCTCATCCACCAGCCCGAGCTGATCCTCTACGACTCGCCCACCGGCGGCCTGGACCCCGTCACCTCCACCACCATCATCGAGCTCATCGTCAAGGAGCGCGACGTCCTCCGCACCCCATCCTTCCTCGTCACCCACCGCCTCCAGGACGCCTTCACGATGTGCACCCACCACTTCGACCCGGAGCAAAACTGCATGGTCCCGCTCCCCAAAGGCCAAACCGACCCCAACACCACCTTCCTCATGCTCGAGGAAGGCCGCCTCATCTTCGACGGCTCCCTCCACAGCCTGGTAAATAGCCAAAACAAATTCGTCCGCGAGTTCCTGGAGTAGAGCAGAGGTCGGGGATTAGGGGTCAGGGGTTAGCCCCTGGTCGCTAGCCCCTAGTCCCTGTTCCCTGGCCGCGCCCCCATCTGCTACCCTTGCCTGTTTCGGTTTATCGCAAAGAACGGCAGGTGCAACCATGGGTTTCAAATTCCAGGCCTTCGACTTTCTCCATCTCGACTCCAGCTTCACTGAGGACGAACTCCTCGTCCGCCGCACCGCCCGCGATTTCGTCGAAGACAACCTCATTCCCATCATCGAAGACTGCTTCCGCGAAGGCCGCTTTCCGCGCGAGCTGGTCCCGCTCATGGGCGAACTGGGCTTCTACGGCGCCAACCTCGAAGGCTACGGCTGCGCCGGCATGTCCAACGTCGAGTACGGCCTGGTGATGCAGGAACTGGAGCGCGGCGACTCCGGCTTCCGCAGCTTTGTCAGCGTCCAGTCCGGCCTCGTCATGTACCCCATCTACACCTTCGGCTCCGATGAGCAGAAGAACGCCTGGCTCCCCGCTCTCGCCAGCGGCGAAAAACTCGGCTGCTTCGGCCTCACCGAGCCCGGGTTCGGCTCCAACCCCGGCGGCATGACCACCACCGCCCGTAAATCAGGCGATGAGTACATCCTCAACGGCGAAAAAATGTGGATCACCACCGGCTCCATCGCCGATGTCGCCGTCATCTGGGCCAAAGTCGAAGACGAAAATGGTCGCGTCCGCGGCTTCCTCGTCGAAACCGACCGCCCCGGCTTCTCCGCCCCCGAAGTCCACGGCAAGTGGTCCCTCCGCGCCTCCATCACCAGCGGCCTCACGCTCCAGGACGTCCACATCCCCGCCGCCAACCTGCTGCCTGGCACCGGCGGCCTCAAGAGCCCCCTCATGTGCCTCAACCAGGCCCGCTACGGCATCTCCTGGGGTGCCATCGGCGCGGCCATGGACTGTTACTCGAACGCCCTCCAGTACGCCAAGCAACGCAAACAATTCCGCAATCAGCCCATCGCCAGCCACCAGCTCATCCAGGAGAAACTCGTCTGGATGGTCTCCGAGATCTCCAAGGCCCAGCTTCTCTCGCTCCACGTCGGCCGCCTGAAGGACGCCGGCAAGGTAGGCCACCAGCACATCTCTCTCGCCAAGCGCAACAACGTCTGGATGGCTCTTGAAACCGCCCGCATGGCCCGCGACATCCTCGGGGCAAATGGAATTACCGAGGACTACCCCATCATGCGCCACATGATGAACCTGGAATCGGTGAAGACCTACGAGGGCACCCACGACATCCACGCCCTCATCCTCGGCCACCACCTCACCGGGATTGCCGCGTACTGAGCGGCGCCAGCATATTGCGGCAATGGGTTTATAGTATGGATGCTATGCGAAAACCGAAATGCCTAATCGATATTGATCTCGCCAGTGCATTGAATCAGTTTCTTTATGCGGCGGGAATGCACAAGAACGCTTACAAAAAGCTGGGCTTTATATGTCCCGAATGCAAAAAGCGGGTCAGCCCTCACAAAGCGCAAAAAGGGAGTCCACGCGCACATTTCGAGCATGTAGCGAAATCTGAATGTAAAGGGCCGAAAAGCTGGCACTGAATCGGCTTTCCAGCTGCGGCCTTTGTTAGCGGAAAGTACATTTGGGAGGAAAGGGCCGTGAGATTATGCAAGTTTACTGAATGTTGTCTGCTGTTTTGCGGCTTGGTTGCTGGAGCCGCGTTCGCGCAGGAAGCGCCTGCCACTACTCCCGTCCCCATCGTCCTCCACGCCGCCCGCCTGCTCCAGGTCGACACTGGCACACTCCTCCAGCCCGGCGAGATTCTCGTCGAGGGCGACCGCATCCGCGCCGTCGGCAAATCGGTAGACCATCCGCAAAGCGCCAGAATCATCGACCTCGGCGACGCCACGCTGCTTCCCGGCCTCATCGACGCCCACGTGCACCTCTTCCTGCATCCCGGAGCCGAAGACCTGCAAACCGTCCAGGAATCCGTTCCCTGGCGCACCCTTCTCGCCGCTGAAGCCGCCAAAGCCGACCTGCTGGCCGGCTTCACCGCCGAGCGCGACATGGGCACTGAAGGCGCCGGCTCGGCCGACACTGCAGTCCGCGACGCCATCAACCAGGGCCTCATCCCCGGCCCCCGCCTGCGCATCAGCGGAAACGCCATCGACATCCTGGGCGGCCACGAAGACGCCATCGGTTTCAACCCCGCCCAGCGCGTGCTTTCCAACGCCGACTACGCCAACTCCATCGACCAGCTCGTCGCAGTCATTCGCGCCCAGCGCAAGGAGGGTTCCGACTTCGCCAAGATCTACGAAACCGGCCCCGACAAGATGATCGACGGCGTCCTGCACACCCCCTACCAATACACCGAGGCGCAACTGGCCGCCGCCGTCGAGGAAGCCCGACGCCTCGGCACCCGCGTCGCCGTCCACGCCATGGGCGAGCCCGGCACGCTCTACGCCGCGCGGGCCGGCGTCGCCTCCATCGACCACGCCACCCAGCTCAGCGACGAAACCATGCGACTGATGCGCGAGAAGCACATTCCCGCTGTCCCCACCTTCGCCATCTTCGAGTACTTCGCCCGCAACCGCGCCTCCGCAACCGAGGCCGCCACCGAAGGACCGATGCTCGACTACAAGATTCGCGAATTCAAGCGCCAGGTGGCCGCCGGCATCCCCTTCGCCGTGGGCTCGGACGTCGGTCCCTTCCCGCACGGCACCCAGGCCGTCGAGCTGGAGCTGATGGTCCGTTACGGCATGAAGCCGCTGGCCGTCCTCCAGGCTGACCTCATCGAGGGCGCAAAGCTCCTTGGCTGGGAGGGCCAGATCGGCGAACTGAAGCCCGGCTACTTCGCCGACATCGTCGCCGTCCCCGGCAATCCGCTCGAAGACATCACCGCCGTCGAGCACGTAAGTTTTGTGATGAAAGGCGGCAAGGTGGTGCGGCCATAGCTACGATCCGATCATTCGGCTCACTTGAAAGCGGTGTCTACAGAAGGTTGCCGGCCATTTCGGCCAGTGTGGCAATGGTGTTCATGTTGCGTGCGGTTCCGTTTTTCGCCGCCGGAATCTTGAGCCTGGAGTCACCCATGCCGTGAGGGTAATAAACATAGATCTCACGATGGCCGAGCTGAATCTCTTCGTCCTTCCGGTATGAAACAGCTTCCAGAGCGTCGGCTGCCGGAGGCTCGTCGAGGAAGAAAGCGTGCGTCCGGTTGCCGGGCATCTGTGGGAACGGGTTCTTCGCGAGAACGGTCGCCATCTCCGCGACAGTGCGGACCATGGCGCCGACCGGCTTGCCGGCATATTTGGCGAGAGCGGCTTCCAGGGCCACCTTCACCTGCGACTCGGACTTGGTGGAAGCAAACACAACGTTACCGCTGGCGATATAGGTCCGGACGGATTTGAAGCCAGCCGTCTCGCACATAGCCTTGAGTTCGGTCATGGGAAGCTTGCCGGTGCCACCAACATTCACTGCGCGCAGCAGAGCGATATAAGCGTTCATTTGAGTCATGCAGGGATGCCCTTTCGATCAATCTGTCCAGAGGTCCGTGGTCCATGCTCACTTCGGCGCAGCCGCCGCTGCCCGTTTTGCCCGCCGAGCCTGGATCTTTTCGAGCGCCTGCGTGAACCGTTTCGGCTTTATCGGTTTAAGAGAATCCTTGATCGCCCTGCGGTAGCCGGCCAGGTAGATGGAGTACATGATCGCGATTGAGCACCCGATTCCCCACAGGAATCCGAGGCAGAATCCAAGCACGGCAGCCCGGCCAAAAGCATCCATCGCGCTCGCCCCTTCCAAATTCGCCTTACACCGCGACGGTAAAGCTGTCCTCGGTCCGCGTCACCGCGTGGTACAGCGTATCCCGCTCCACCGGAACCCGCCCGGCCTCCGTAATCAGCCGGCAAAGCTCCTTGCGTGTCATCCCCTGCGGCGTAGTGGCTCCGGCGTCGTGGTAGATCTTCTCCTCGATCACCGTCCCGTCCAGGTCGTCCGCCCCAAACCGCAGCGCGATCTGCGCAATCTTCGGCGTCAGCATCTGCCAGTAGGCCTTGATGTGCGCAAAGTTGTCCAGCAGCAGCCGGCTCACCGCAATCTGCCGAATATCGGTCAGCCCCGTGGTCACCGGCAGGTGGTCGAGCGCCGTGTTTTCCGGATGAAACGCCAGCGGAATGAAGGTCTGGAATCCACCCGTCTCGTCTTGCAGCGCGCGCAGCTTCAGCAGGTGGTCCACGCGGTCCTCGTCGTTCTCAATGTGCCCATACAGCATGGTCGCGTTCGACTTGAAGCCCAGCTTGTGGGCCAACCGCGCCGTCTCCAGCCACTCCTCGCCGTCGATCTTGTGATCGCAGATAATCGACCGCACCCGCGCCGAGAAAATCTCTGCGCCGCCACCGGGCATCGAGTCCACGCCCGCCGCGCGCAACTTCCTCAGCGTCTCCTCTATGCTCAGCTTGGCCCGCCGCGCCAGGTACGCCACCTCCACCATCGTGAAGGCCTTGATGTGTACCTGCGGAAACCGCTCCTTGAGCCCCCGCACCAGGTCGAGAAAATATTCGAACGGCAGATCCGGGTGCAGCCCGCCCACAATGTGGAACTCCGTCACCGCCTCCGAGTACCCTGAGGCCGCCGTCTCCCACGCCTCTTCGAGCGCCATCGTGTAGCCCGCAAGGTCGCCCTTCTTGCGTCCGAAGGCGCACAGCTTGCAGGCCGCCACGCACACATTCGTCGGGTTGATGTGGCGATTGACGTTGAAGTACGTCACATCCCCGTGCAGCCGCTCGCGCACATGATTGGCCAGCCATCCCACCGCCAGCACGTCCGATGAGCCGTACAGCACCAGCCCGTCGTTGAAATCGAGCCGCTCGCCGGCCAGCACTTTGGCCGCAATCGGCTCCAGCCGCGGGTCGTGGATCCGAAAAGCGGCAGGTTGGCGGTATTCCGCAATCTCAGTCTGCATATTCTGATGATACAGAAATATATTCCTTCCTCCGCCGCGAACTGTTCCCTGTTCCCTGATCCCTGATCTCTGATCTCTGGCGTCAAATCACCTCTGCCCGGTCTCTCCCCCCGCTGCCTGCGGCTCCACCAGTACCCCGTCATACAGAGAGACTGCCACCACTCGCTCTCCGGCCGCCCGCACCAGGCCGATGCGGTAACCGGTCTGCCACCACTTCCAGCGCAGCGTCTTGGGGTCGATGCCATAGATCTGGTCGCTGGTCCGCGAACTCGCCAGCATTCTGCCAAGGACAGCGTCATAGCAGAGATCGTCCACATCGCGGAAGGGAAGGCGTTCGATCCACAGCCACGTCTCGCCCAGGTTGCGGGTAAAATAAACCCCTTCCCGCGTTCCCATCCACAGCGTCCCATCCGGCGAAAATGTAACCCGGTGAATCCGCGTCAGCATCGTGGGAATCTGCATGGGCATCCAGCTCAACCCGGCATCGGTGGAGAGAACCAACCCATCGGACCGCGCCGCGGCCATCGTTGCTCCATGCGCGGCAACCGACAGGTATTCGCCCGAGCCCATCACCGGTCCACCTTGCCAACTGGCGCCCTGGTCCCTGCTCGTCAGCAGCCCGATGCCGCTGGATGCGAGCCACGCATCTCCGGAAAGATCCAGCGCATTCACCCGGCTCTCCAACTCGATGACCGGGGCCTTTACCTTCTTCTCCACGTTGATGTGCTTCCCGGACAGGATCGTCGTGGCCGTCTTCACCATCGTATTCACGATCGTGTTTTTCGGCTTCCAAACGGGGGGGTCGCCGGGCTCAACACCCGATTCCAGGGCGAACATGCCGTGACTGGTCCCGGCCAGCACGGTTCCATCCGGCGCCTGCGCCAGCGCAAACACATCGCGCCCTTCCAACCCGCTCCCGATCTGGTCCCAGCCCGCGCCGCCGTTGGTGGAAACAAAGACGCCGCCATAGCTCTTGTCGTTCACCACCCCGGCAAACATCCGCGTTGGATCGGTCCGGTCCACCAGCAGCGCATCCACCTTGCGCTCCGAAAAGCCCTCGTTCGCAGCCGCAAAACTTGTTCCCGCGTCTTTGCTCGCCAGCACACCGTTGCGATCGGTCGCCAGCAGCACGTGATTCGAATCCTGCGGGTCCACGAAGACGCCGTTCACAATGATGTCCGGCCCGGTCATGCGCTGGAAGGTCCTGCCGCCATCTACGGTCTTATAGAGCCCTTCGGTGGTTCCGGCGTAGACGACCTCGCGGTTGCTCGGGTCCTGCATCAACACGCGCGTCCTGCGCGCGGTCGAGGGAATGCCCGCGATCTTGTGAAACAGCTCGCCGGCGTTCTCGCTCTTGTAAATCCCGCTGCACGCGCTCAGGAAGACCGTGTGGGGCTTTGCCGGATCGATGATGATCGAAAACACGTCGGAATCTTCGATCAGGCCCTTCCTGATGCTATGCCAGTTCTCGCCGCCGTCTTCCGTCTTCCACGGCAGGTGCCAGGTGCCGGCGTAGACGATATCCGGGTCCACGGGATCCACCGCCAGCGACTCCACCTCGTGAATCTCCCGGCTCTCCGGGGGACTGATCAGCGTCCACGACGCACCCGCATCGGTCGAGCGGAACACCCCCGCGAGGGTCCCTGCAAACAGTACCTTGGGGTTCGAGGGCGCTTGCGCAAAAGCGCGAATTGACTGCCCGCGCAGGCCCCCGACCGCATTCCAGCTTCTGCCTCCGTTGTGACTCACCCACAATCCGCCGTCGGACTGCTCCACCGTCCATGCAGCAACATAGACAGTGGCCGGGTCCGCGGAATCCACCACGATGCTATCCAGAACCAGGTCGTCCGAGGGGCCCAGTTTTGCCAGCCGGCGCCAAGAAGAGCCTTGACCCACCGATTCGTAAATCCAACTGTTGGTGGTGCCGAGGTACAGGTGGTTCGGCTGCCCCGGAACCGCGGCAAATGCCCGTGCGTCGCCACCCGCCGGACCTACAGCGCTCCAAAGCGTCTGGGCCGGCAGCCTCTGTCCGGCGAGTACAAACAACAAAAATGCCATGGCCCGCGCTAAACCACCGCGCCGCTTCAGCAAATCAACACAAATTCGCAACGGCTCATTCAAACAACAAGCTCCCGGATTTCCAGCAGATCAATGAAGAAATAGGCCTTACAAAATTGAAGAGGCTGACCAGCTTCCCAGTCAGCCTCAATTGATTGCAGGAGGAATCGCTGTGTCATGCGTTCACCGGGTCCTCCGCCCCTGCGGAAGACCCGGCGAACTGGTTCATTGCCTGTGCGGCCTACTGCGGTGCCGCCTCGGCAGCCTTCTCCTTCTTGTGGTGGTGCTTCTCGCCCAGGGGCTTGCGCACCACCGGCTTCACCACGGTCTCATCTACCGGCGTGGTTCCACTCACGTCGGTCGCGAAGGTGGCGCCTGCGGGCACCAGGTAGTCTTCCACCGTCTGACCATCCGTGGCGCCGGTCGCGACGCTGATGCGGGAAGCATCAATGCCCTTTTCCGTCACCAGGTACTCCTTGGTGTTGACCGCGCGCTGGGCTGCATCGTCCACCACTACCTTCGGGTGCTTGTGCTTCTTGGCTGCCGC
>DASWZM010000056.1:0-9046 GCA_036404455.1 Occallatibacter sp.
CAGGTCTCGCTTTTGAGACCTGGGAAACCACCAACCCTAACCGCTTCGCGCCTCTCGCGCCGCCGCCTGCAGCCTTACCGTCGTTCCCCCACTCGGGTCGCTCGTCACTTCCAGCCGCCCGCCGATCGCCGCCGCGCGTTCTCTCATCCCGGTCAGTCCATAATGCCCAAGCGCCGACTCCTTGTCCGCCGCAAATCCCCGCCCGTCGTCCCGCACTTCCAGCGCAATCTCGCCCGGCCCATACTCCAACTGCACTGATAGTTGTTTGGCCCCCGCGTGCCTCTTCACATTATGGATAGCCTCTTGCGCCACCAGCAGGATTTCGCGTTCCGTTCCAGGGGGAAGCGGCCGGTATGCTCCAAAGATGCTGAATCGCGACTCCAGCCCGCCACCCCCCGCGGCCTCCACCATCCGCCTCAGCCTCACTGGCAGCGTCGTCTCGCCCGAATCCTGCGAACGCAGCGTCCAGATCGACTGCCGCGCGTCGGCCAGCCCTTCGCGCAAATACCCGCGCGTCAAGTCCAGATGCTTCGCGGCCTCCTCCACCTTGCTCATGCGCAGCAACTCCGCCAGCAGCTCCAACTGCACTGAAATCCCCACGTACCCCTGCGCCAGCGTGTCGTGAATCTCCCGCGCAATGCGGTTGCGCTCGCCCAGCACGGCGCGAAACTCGCGCTCCGCCCGCATCAGACGCTGCCTCTGCACCACCACCACCATGCCCACCGCCAACGCCACCAGCAGCGCATAAAACCATACGGTCTTATAAAAATGCGGCCGCAGCTCAAACCTCAGCGCCGCGCCCTCCACGTTCCAAACCCCGTCGTTGTTCGCAGCCTGCACCCGGAACGTGTACCGCCCCGCCGGAATGTTCGTGTAGTAAGCGGTGCGCCGTGCTCCGGCCTCGGTCCAACCGTGGTCGAAGCCCTCCAGCATATACCGGTAGCGCACCTTCTGTGGCGCCACAAAGCTCATTCCCGCGTAATCGAACTCGAAGTGCACATGTCCCGCTGGAATCGACGCGTCCGCTGCATGCAATGCCTGGGCTACGTCGTCTACCGCAAACCGCTCCAGCACCACCGGCGGCGGAACCGCATTCACCGGGAAATGTGCCGGGTCCACCTCCAGCAGCCCCTTGGGCGTGGCAAACCACAGGTCTCCGTCGCGCGACCGCCACGCCGAAGGATGGCTGTTGGTCGCCGTCTCCCGGCTGCGCAGTCCATCCGCGGCGCCAAACTCGATCCAATGCGAGCAGCCCGCTCCCTCCATTTCGCCGCCCATCGCGTTGCAGTCGCAGCGGGCGATTCCATTACCCGTGGCGAACCACAAATGGCCGCCGCCCCCCGCACTCTCTTCGTCGAGAATCGCGTGAATGCTCGTCTGGTCCAGCCCGTTGTGCATCGCCGCCGTAAACCGCTTCCCATCCCACAGGTTCCACCCGTGATCCTGCGTGCCGATCAGCAGCGTCCCATTCCCTCGCGCCAACAGCGCCGTCACCACGTTGCTGCTCAGCCCGTTCGCGGTCGTGTAATTCGCAATCGTGCCCCCATGCAGTCTCGACAGACCGGCAAATGTCGCCACCCACAAGTCGCCGCGCGCATCCCGCGCCATCGCGCCCACCAGGTCGCTGCCCAACCCGCTCGCCTGCGTGAATGTCTCCATGTGCGCGGCGGAATGGTCCGCGCCGGAACGCGCCCCGGCCGCCGAACCCGTCCAGTGCGTGAGCCCGCGCCTGGTCCCGATCCACAGCGACCCATCCGCATCCACCAGCAGCGAGCGGATGAAGTCGTCCGGCAGCCCGTCCGCCGAAGTAAACGCATCGATCCTGCCCCCGCGAATTCGATTCAACCCGTCCGGCGTCCCCACCCACAGGTCGCCGTTCCGCGCCGCCGCCAACGAAAGAATCACGTCGCTGGCCAGCCCGTTGCGCACCGAGTAAGTCCGAACCGCGACCGCGCCTGCGCCAGCCCCGACCCCACTCCGCCGTATAGCATTCAGCCCGCCCCCGCTGGTTCCCACCCACAGTGTCCCCGCCGTGTCCTCCACCACCGTGGTCGTCGCATCGGAAGAGAGCCCCTCGCGAGCGCCAAGAGTCCTGAACCGCTGATCGCGCAGAATGTGCAGACCGTCGGCCTCGGTCCCAACCCAGATGTTGCCTTCGCGATCCTCCATCAGCGAGAGGACCGACGCTGACACCAGCGGATCGGTCACCGGCAGCGTTTCGAGCTTGCCGTTCGCATAGCGCACGAGCCCGCCGTTGGTCCCAATCCATAAGCTTCCCTCGCGATCCGCGAAAACAGCCTGAATGCGACTCCCGGGGAGTTCATGGCCAACGGCGAAGCGTGCAACCACCCTGACCCCACGCATCACCTGCAGGGCGCTCTTGTTAGCCAACACCAACTCACCGTCTGGCGAGGATTGGGGTAACCATCCCAGCGCAGGTATCACCCCCACAGAAGGACTCGCGCCTCCGCCGCCTATCGCGTCCACCGTCCAGTATGTGATAAATCGGCTTCCATCAAACCGCGCTTGCGCTTCATCTGTCCACACCCAGAACTGACCGAGTTGATCCTCTCCCAGTCCACGAATCCCGTTCCCCGGCAGCCCGTCTTTGGTCGTAAACGCGGTCGCGCTTCCGTCCTTCCAC
Organism: Occallatibacter sp.; assembly: GCA_036404455.1. Classification (GTDB taxonomy): domain Bacteria; phylum Acidobacteriota; class Terriglobia; order Terriglobales; family Acidobacteriaceae; genus Telmatobacter. The sequence goes on from DASWZM010000056.1 coordinate 2,645, forward strand.
CGCGCCAGCCCCTCTCTGGTCCCAATCCACAGCGCTCCATCGTGAGTCACCAACAAACACCGCACGTCACTCCCCGGCAGCGCCGGCGTCGAGCTCCGATCAAAGACCTGAAACGCGCTGCCGTCGAACCGCACCAGCCCCACCTCTGTCCCCAGCCAAACAAACCCGTCCCGCGTTTGCGCCAGCGCCTGCACCGTGTTCTGCGGCAGCCCGTTCTCCATCACCCACGCCTGCCGCCCATAGCTGGCCAGCGGCGTGGACGGTTCCAGCGCCAGCCCGGTGAGCCCGCACACCATCAGAAGCGCTGCCACCAGGCGGCAAAGAGCACTCCCCGGCGTCAAACCCCGAAGGAATTCTTCTTTGTTCGAATTTGCGCTGTTTTCGACCACAAGAGCGGGTGGAGCTTCCCTCAAACAGAATCCGGCCTGCGCAGAACGGCGCGTCGCCTCAGCAACTGGACAGGCACGGGTCATGCACGCTGGCGCAACCAGACTACCGCACCAAGCTCGATGACCGTCCCCGCTCTCCACCTATCGATGGAGTCCAGCCTCACTCGAATGACTCAAGACACGCCCTCAACCTGCCGCTACTCTGTGCATGTCTCCTGAATTGGTCTCCTGAACTGGTTTTCTGAACTGATCTCTCAAGGTTCATTTTCGGGTGGCCGCCCAACTCGCTGGGCTGCCGCCCGATTCCTTTTTCAGGCCGCTGGCTCCCGGGCCTCCGGGAATTGGCTGATCTACTCGCTCTTGATCGCCGTAGCCCGGTTCTTTTCATAAGTGATCGTCCAGTGCTTTCCATCCTGGTCGTACGTCACCCTGCGGTCGCCCTCCTTGTCGCCGTCCGGGCGCATCTTCTGGCCAATGGCCATCCGCGTCTCCAGTTCGCTCATCCCCGGCTTCACCTGGTGCGCATCGATGGCCGCCCACACGTCCTTCGGCCAGTTGTCGTAAATCGTGTGCGGGTCGTCGTAGAAAAACAGCGCGTCGGAGAAGTAAGCCTCCTTGTCGCCCTGCATGGCCCCGATGGTCGTGGCAAACAGCCCCTCTTTCCCCGGCAGGGCGAACACCGCGAAGGCCTGGCGGGTGCCGTGCTCCAGGCCGTCGTCCTCGTTCGCCGGCACCACTGCCTTGACAATCTTCTTCACATCCAGCGGTTGCGCCGCGGGGATCAGGCCCACGCGTTTGCCAAACTCCACCTGCCCCTTTTCGTAAGGATAGTAGGGCATGGTGTAGCCGTTCTTCATCCAGACGCGGGTGTTCTCCAGCGGCTGCAAATCTTCGAAATGCTGCGGGGAGAGGGCGCGCACCACCGCTACGTCGTCCTTGCTCAGGGTTTGGACGGCCTGATTCGGCGGGGTGACCCCTGGATTCTGGCGTTGCTTCCACACATAAAAAAGGTAGATCCCGCCGATGGCCAGCGCGATCAGGGTTGGAATGAGCATTTTTTGCCAGATCTTCACGCCTTCTCCTTTCCGGTCTGCCGCGAAGCTGTGTTTTGCGGAGCCGGTTGTCTCGGATTTTACCCACTATTGATCCGGCCCGAAAGGATGACACCACCACAAATCTGTCATCCTGAGCGGAGCGCAGCGGAGTCGAAGGACCTGCGGTTGTTTCGCCTCTTTTTGGTTTCACTGTTTTGGGCCGGATCAATAGTACCGTGACTGCATGATTTGGAACTGTCGATCAGAACAGAATGGGTGCCCCAGGTCTCGATTTTGAGACCTGGGAGCATGATTTGGAACTGTCGATCGGAACAGAATGGGTGCCCCAGGTCTCGATTTTGAGACCTGGGAGGTACAAATCCACGTGGTCGCGGTACTCGAGCCTGCAATTAACTTTCCCGCCACTCGCGCGAAAGTTAATTACAGGCTCCAGGCGCGCCTCCTTGCACCGCGGGCGGCGCCATCGCCGGACGCAAAGCAGCCACGCTCAGTTCATCCACCCCGCGCAGGCCGGGGAACAGAACTGCCCACACCCCAGCCACGGCCAGCGCGCCCAGCCCGCCCACCACCGTCGCCCGCACCGCGCCCCACCACTGCGCCGTCAGCCCGCTCTCAAACGCCCCCAGTTCATTCGATGCGCCAATGAACAGCGAGTTCAACGCGCTCACCCGCCCCCGCATCTCCGGCGGTGTGGCCAGTTGCAGCAGCGACCCGCGAACGATCACGCTGATCGTATCCGCGGCCCCCGCCACCGCCAGCGCCCCCAGCGACAGCCACAAACTGTGCGAAAGCCCGAAAACCACCGTGGCCGCCCCAAAGATGGCCACGCACGCAAACAGCCGCGGTCCCGCCCGCCGGTGGAATGGGAACCGCGCCATCAGCAGGCTCATCGTCAGCGCTCCGGCCGCTGGAGCCGCCCGCAGCAAACCCAGCCCGCGCGGCCCCTGGTGCAGTATCTCGTGCGCAAAGATCGGCATCAGCGCCGTCGCCCCGCCCAGCAGCACCACAAACAGGTCCAGCGACGACGCCCCCAGCAGCAGCGGCGAACGCAGCATGTACTTGAACCCGGCCAGCACCACCTTCAGCGACGCTGCCCGGTGCTCCATCCGTCCCGGCCGTGCGTGCAGGCTGCCCACCAGAACCAGAAACCACCCCAGGGAGCCCAGCGAAAACACATACACAATCCCCGCTCCCTGCAACGACGTGTCGGGTACAAAGCGCGCCAGCGGAAGCGTAAAAAGCAGCCCCCCCAGCGCCGGCCCGGCGATGTTGGAGAACTGCCAGATGGCTCCGCCCCAGGTCACCGCGTTCACAAAATGCTTCTCCGGAACCAGGTGCGGAATCAGCGCCGAACTGGCCGGCCCTGAAAACGCGCGCCCCGTCCCCACGAAGAACAGAACCACATAGATCGGATAAACGCTGTGCAGGCCGGCCCGCGTCAGCAACACGAGAGCCGTGGTGCAAAAAACCTGCAACCCATAACAAACCAGGATGATCTGCCGCCGGTCGAACCGGTCCGCCACGTGCCCCGCCGGCAGCAGAAACACCAGCCCCGGCAGAAACAGCGCCAGTCCCGTAAACCCCAGGTCCAGCGCCCGGTGGGTGATCGAGTACACCTGCCACGCCACCGCCACCGACTGCGCCTCGGCGCCTAGGATCGCCGTCACGCGCGCCAACTGGTATCGCCTGAAGTCCCGCGAGGCAAATGCCTCCATGCCGCGCGCGGGAGCCTTGGGGGTCTGGGGGGGAGGCTTCATGTGCTCCCCTCTAGGTTATATCGCCCTCCATCCCCAGCCCACCGTCTTTTCCATCCCCTATTCCCTGGTCTTCAGTCCCTATTCCCTTTTCCCTATTCCCTATTCCCTATTCCCCAGTCCCTATTCCCTAGTCCCTAGTCCCTGTTCCCTAGTCCCTGCTCCCGTCCACCCCAAGGAAAACTTCCATCCCCGCCGGGCGGCCTGGCGCTCCGCTCGCGCGTCCAACTCTTAGTGAGCACCTTTGCCCCACGGTCTTCGGTCGCTGCGCCTCGCGTGCATCATTTGCCGATGCCGCACTGGCTCACCCATCTGGGCACGCTCGGGCTCTTCCTGGTTGCGGTCCTCGACTCCTCCGTAATCCCCTTGCCCATCCCCGGCAGCACCGATCTGTTGCTCCTTTGGCTGGTCTCGCACAACGGCGATCCCTGGCTGTTGGCTCTCTGTGCCGTCGCCGGCAGCATTCTCGGCGGATACACGACCTGGAAGATCGGCAAAAAAGGTGGCCAGGCGGCGCTGCGCCGGTATGTGCCGGCCCGTCTCCGTGCCCGCATCGGCGGATGGGTGGAGCGTCATCCAGTCCTCGCGGTCTTTCTGCCCACCATGCTTCCTCCGCCCATTCCCCTCTCCCCATTCTTGCTCGCTGCCGGCGCAATCGGCATCCCGCGCAGGCGTTTCCTCGTAGTGTTCGGCGCCGCACGCACCCTGCGTTACTCCCTCATCACCTGGCTCGCCCTCGTCTACGGCCGCCGCGTGGTCCGTTTGTGGTCCGGAACGCTTGCGAAATGGGAGACCACGCTGATTTGGGCCTTCGTAGCGCTCATGGTGGGCGGCGTCTCGTTCGGAATCTGGAAACTCCGCAGCCGCGGGAACCCCGAGCCCGCGGAAGATCAGGCCATCGAGTCCGCTCCCGCCCGTGCCCACTGAATAGACAGCGGAAGAATTCCATCCGGCGAAGGGTCTCGGCCGCTGCAGGACAGGTCCTGGGAAACCCCTTGAGAGCCGCACCACCCCGGCGGTTCAACTCCAGGAAAGCAGGCCCCGAATCGGATCGGATTCCTGTGCGCCCAGGATGATCGCGTGCAAATTACCTCCGGTTCCTCTCTTGCGCCCTATCTTGAATCATTCTCACCCTGAATGGTTTATCGGCGTAGACTACAGACAGGAGCTGTAGGGGACTGAACGCCGCCGCGCCGGCAATTCCGGATTCGTTAGTCCCGGCAGAAAGACGATGCCAAGGCCGAAAACAGCAGTCAATTACAAATTGGTCGCCGCGGATGCAAGGCTGCGCGAAGCGCGGCCGCGTTGCGCATACAACCAGACCAGGGAATGCTTTCTCGGCTTGAAAGTCGTGGCTGGCGACTTTTCGCATGTCAACCTTGACGATTGGATCCCGGCTCTCGCGCCCAACTCCGGCGCGGGCCTTTGGATGGTGCCGTTTAGAGGCATCCCTCCCCAGGGTGTGCGCCTCCCGCTCGATCTGCTTTACCTGGACCAGGATTACTGCGTCGTTGACATGGTCGAGTCTTTCCCCACCTTCCCCATGTCCCCTTCCAGCCCGCCAACCGCAAGTGTCCTGGTGCTCCCCGCCGACTCGATCTTTTCGTCCCGGACCCAGCCCGGAGACCGATTGATCCTCTGCGATGCCGAGGAGATGTTGTGGCGCCTGGAGCAGTTCTCGCCTGCCGGCGTCGTGCCAGCCGCCATGCCCAGTGTCGTGCAAGGCCCCGTGCTCGTCAGGCGAGAGCCGCCGCAAAGCGCCGCTCCCGCTCTGCCGCTTGAAGATCGCTCCGGGGACGTGGAACTCCCCAAATCTCCCCCGGCGCCCCAGACACTCGAAACACCCCAGCCTCCGCAAATACCCCAGGCCCTCCAAACACCCCAGGCTCCCCCAACACCCCAGGCCCTCCCAACACCCCAGGCCCTCCAAACACCCCAGGCTCCCCAGACACCCCAGCCCCTCCAGACACCGGAGAAGCTCCCGGTCGAACGCGGTGGCAAGATTATTACGCCGCGAAGGAGCTGGCTGGAGCGCTGGCTGTTCCCGGATCCTCCGCAGCAGGATCAGAGGCAAGCTCCACGGGAGCTGGCCCCCGGCCTCGCTGCCTATTTCTGGACCGGCGGCGTTCCGCAGGCGCACGCCATTCGCGATGTCAGTGCTACCGGCTTGTACGTGGTGACTGAAGAACGTTGGTACCTCGGCACCCAGGTTCGGTTGACGCTCACAAAGGCAAACGGCGGAGTGAAGTCCGCCGAGCGTTCCATCTCCGTGCATGCGAGAGCCGTCCGCTGGGGCGCCGATGGCGTCGGCCTCGAATTTGTCCTGCAAGAGCCCCCCAAACCGCGCCGAGGCCAGAAGGCTCCCCAGGCTGATGGGGCGGATAGCAAGCAACTCGAGGATTTCTTGCAGCGCCACAAGGACGGCAACGAATAGGCGCTTGACCGCATAATTTTGTACCAAAACTGGGCGCCCCACCCTCACTGGGTGCCCCACCCTCGCCGCGTCTTTGTTTTTGCGGCTAGGGTGGGAGATATCAGCACTCAACAGCAACGAACGAAATCACACGGTCAGAGACCTATGGAACCTCCGCACAAGCGGGAGACGTTCATCCACGGATCGCTTTGCAAGGCGCGGCTCGACAGGCCCCGGAAAAACCCCTTGCTTTGCAAGGCGCGCCTCGGCAGGCCCCGGAAAAACCCCATTTTGGCCGCGCTTTGTATCAGGGCACGACTTCAAAGCCTGCCCTGAGCCTGTCGAAGGGTGCCGTAAACCTGCAAAATGACCGTTGGGCTTTAGCCCCTGAGAAACGGTTTTCGGGAATTTCGGTAGTGGTGCGGTTTGAAATGGGTTTCCGGCCTGGCCCTGCGATTCTCTTTCTCAATGGTCAATTTTGGCCGATGCGGGAATTCCCGTCAGGAATATGGTGGAAATATTAAGTAAGCTCCAACGGCCTTCGCCTTGCCGTCTACAAGAGACGGCAAGGCATTTTATTGATCCGGCCCGAAAGGATGACATCACCACAAATCCGTCATCCTGAGCAGCTTGACTCGCAGCGCGAGTTACGGCGAGAAAATGACACTATGAGGCTCAACTGATTCTATTGGGTTTAGGTAACTTGTCATCCTGAGCGGAGCGCAGCGGAGTCGAAAGCCTGCCCTGAGCATCGCCGAAGGGGACCTGTGGTTGTTTTTGCCTCTTTTCGG
>DASWZM010000057.1:0-1624 GCA_036404455.1 Occallatibacter sp.
GAGGCGTTCGATGAGTTGCTTGAAGGGGCGAAATTCGGTGGAGACGGCGTCGCGATTTTCCAGACCGATCACCTGCCGCAGGGTATGGGCGGGTTGGGAAGGGGAGCGGTGAGCGTTGAGGAAGTGCACGCCGGCTTGATAGGCGGGGTTGCCGTCGGTGATGAAACGCAGGGAGCGATCTTCCGGCAGGGTGCGAGCTGCTTCGCCCAGAGCCACGGTGGCGGCTAAGGCGTCGCGCTCCGCGGCCACGTGATAGGACGTGATCTGGTGTTGTTGGGGGTCCAGGAAGAAGAAAGTGTATTGGTGCTTGCCGGCGACACGAATGTAGGTCTCGTCGCCGGTGGCGGTGGGGCCGAGCGGGGCTTTGTGGCGCAGGTTGAAAGCGTGGCAGTAGTAGGCGGCGCCCTGGGCGTAGTTAAGGACGGACTGATAGCTGAGCGGCACGCCGAAGACTTGACGCAGGATCTGGGCGGTCTTGCGTGCGGAGAGGGCAAAGGAGATGTGGAAGGCCAGGACCAGCCCCAGGAGATCGGAAGAACGATGAATGCGGGTGAGGTCGACGCTAGGCCGATGGGGAGCGGAAGGGGCAAGTTGAGCGGGTTGAAAGTGGTATTGGCGATATTGGTAGCGCAGCTTGAATTGCGAGAGGCGGAGCTTCTGGAGCAGCTTCTCGTTCCACTTTAAGGCCTGTTGCTTCTGCAGGTAGTGAGGGCAGCGATCGCAAGGACATTTGTAAAGGGTGGAGTCGGGACGCTGTTTCCAGCAGTAGAGGGCGCTGTGGCAGTAGGGACACCAGTAACGAGTAGGGCGGGTGGGACGATGGCGGCGAGCCAATTGAGACAAGCGACCACAGATTTTGCAAAGCAGTTGGCTGGCTTGGCGACCATCGTTGCAGTAGAGGAACTGCGAGGGTGCGCCGCAGTGGGGGCAATGGCAAGTGGGCGGCAGGGGGCGGGCAGCGCGGCGGCGAACCGGCGACAGAGGCCGACCATGCTCGCGCTGATACTTAGCACACAACGGCCGCCAGTCCAAGGTCGGGGCAGTGGGCGAGGCGGTAGGCGGCTGGGTCAGGGGAGCGCGGGGATCGACGTAGAAATCGCGATAGTGGGGATGCTGCTGGCGGAAGTCGTCGCGCGGTTGAGGCTCGGGCTGACGTCCGGCGAGAATCTCCTGCAGTTGCTGGACGAGTTCCTGCAAATCCTGGCGGGTAAATTTCCTACAGAGCCAAAGTACCAAGCGTGGTATGCTGCCCATGGCGGTGAGTCTCTCGGGAACCTGGCGGGTTCCCTGACGAGTGGTTTGGGAAAGAGAGACTTCACCGCCTTTTTTACTCGCCGTCAACTCCTACCGCGGAAGCTCCAGCCTGACTGCATGCAGCCCTCTCGACCCACAAATAGACCCCAGTTCGCTACGCCTGCAGGGGGGAGAAAGCAGAAGTGCCAGCTTCTCCCACGAATTCAACAGAATATGGGCTTAATGAAGGAAAGTCTTTGACAGTACGAATATTCAAAGAAGGAGGACGCATGAAACGAAGTTTCATCCTGCTGGCGGCGGCCCTCCTGGCCGTCTGCTTAAGCGCCTTGGCTCAAGACACGGCGCGCATTAACGGTTCGGTAACCGACCA
>DASWZM010000058.1:0-4657 GCA_036404455.1 Occallatibacter sp.
CCAAATGGCATGCCGGCCCGCACAGCGCCACTTACAGCCAGATATTTACCAATCCGGCGCAAAACTCCCGCCAACACCTGATGGAAGATTGCCTCCGCTGCCACGGCATGCACTTCGACGGTTCCGTGCGCGAGCTGGTTCAACCCCAGAACACGCAGGGGCCCTGGCATCTGCTGCGCAAGGGCCTTGCCGACCAGCCAACCATCCCCTGCCAGGCGTGCCACCAGGTGCATCGCGAAGGCCCGCTCGAAGTCAGGCCGCAGAGACGCTTCTCGGTTGCGGGACAGCCGGTGCACGATTCGCTGGCCTACTTCGACCGTCGCGAGCTTATTCACTTTGCCGCAACCGCACTCACGCTTCCCACGCTGCACGATGGCGCCCGCTTGGTAACGATAAGCCCCGATCCGCGGGCCGCCATTTGTTACCAGTGCCACGCTCCCCGGCAGCCCGAGGCAGGCACGCTTGCCGCCGCCAATGCGTGGGGGCCGCAGGTGGGCTCGGGAGACGATCGCACGCCGATGGGCGTGCACGAGGGAATGAGCTGCTTCTCCTGCCACAATGGGCACAATCAGAACGCGCGGGCATCGTGCAAGACGTGCCATCCGCAGATGTCTCATTGCGGGATCGACGTGGAGAAGATGGATACGACCTTTGCCAGCGCCAAGAGCCCGCACAATATCCATTGGGTCAAGTGCACGGATTGCCATCAACATGGCATTCCGAAGAAGAAGACGGCTGCGCCGGTCAAGGCGGAGTTGTTGCAAACTCCGGGCAGGAATGGGTGATGCCGGGAATCCGTTGAATTCCAAATAAGGATGCGGCGTGTTTCCGCGCTGACGAGGGAGAGCCCTATACATTTGAGGCAGGGGAACGCGCGGAGATGACAACGGGTGCGGCGAAAATGCGCGTGGATCTTCTGCTGGTGGAGCGGGGCCTGGTTCCCAGCCGCGAACGGGCGCGCGCGCTTATCCTTGCCGGCCGGGTGCTGGTTCGGGAGCAGAAGGTAGAAAAGCCTGGGACGGCGGTTCCTGAGGATTCGCCCATCCGGCTGCTTGGTGAGGACCCGCCCTACGTGAGCCGCGGAGGGCTCAAGCTGGCGGCGGCGCTGGACCACTGGCAGATCGCGGCGAGGGTGAGGGCCTGCCTGGACGTGGGGGCCTCGACAGGGGGATTTACCGATTGCCTGTTGCAGCATGGGGCTGCGCACGTGACCGCTGTCGATACCGGCTTTGGGCAGATTGCCATGAAGCTGCGCAATGATGCGCGGGTGCGGCTGCTGGAGCGCACCAATGCCCGGTTTCTTGAGCCTGGCGCTCTGGCCGCTGAGAACGGAAGCCCGGAGCTGACCCTGTTGGTGATGGATGTTTCGTTCATCTCGGCCACGCTGCTGCTCCCGGCCGTGATGGCGGCGGCGCCTGGGCTTGTGGAGGCGGTAATCCTGGTGAAGCCGCAGTTTGAAGCGGGGCGCGGGCACGTGGGCAAGGGAGGGATCGTGCGCGATCCGGAGGCGCACAAACTGGCGGTCGATAGAGTGGCCGATTGCGTGCGGGCGCTGGGGTGGGAGGTGGTGGAGACGATTCCGTCGCCCATCACCGGGGCGGAGGGCAACCGGGAGTTTTTGCTGTATGCGCGGCGGCGAGTGACTTAGGACGGAGTTGCGGTTGTCTGCAAGGCTTCTTCCCAGCGCTATCCGGTACACTGGGACCGCATGGTTAGCGTCGCGATTGTTTGCAAGCCGCAAAAGGAAGAGCTCACCCGGCTTCTGCCGGAGCTGATCGGGTGGCTGCGCCAGCATGGGTTAGAGCCGCTTCTGGACCTGGAGGGCGGCCAGTACACAGCGATTGCTCCAGCGGTGGACAGGTTGGAGATGCCCGCACGGGGGCCGGGGCTCGTGATCGTTCTGGGCGGGGACGGCACGCTGCTGTCGGTTGCAGGCATATTTGCCGCAACGGGCACGCCTATTCTCAGCGTGAATCTTGGGTTCCTGGGTTTTTTGACCGAGATTCGCCTGGCCGACCTGTACGCGACGCTGGAGGGCTGGTGCAGCGATTGCTACGGCCTGGATGAGCGCGCCATGCTGCACGCCGAACTGTGGCGCGAGGGCGCACAGGTCTCCAGTTATGAGGCGCTGAATGACGTCGTGGTTTCAAAGGGCGACATCGCGCGCATGGGAGAGTTTGCCGTTGAGCTGGACAGCAAGAAAGTGGCCCGCTTCCGCGCCGACGGAGTGATCGTCTCCACTCCGACCGGTTCCACGGCCTATACGCTTGCCGCCAATGGTCCCATTCTGACGCCGGACGTGGACGCGATGGTGGTTACGCCCATCTGCCCGCATCTGCTCACCCTGCGACCCATCGTGGTGCGCGGCGACGCTTCGCTCGCGGTGCGAGTTGAAGGCGTTCCCAATACTGCGCTGTTGACCGTGGATGGCCAGCTTGCCGTTGAAATGCAACGGGGCGATGAGGTTCGCTGCCAGCGCTCCAGTCACACGGTGAAGCTGGTCCGGTTGAGCGAGGGCAGCTTCTTTGAGGCGCTGCGCAGCAAGCTGAGCTGGGGCGAGCGGTAAAAGCCTGGCCCCAGTTCTCGCGTCATTGCGCCGCGGGCAGCGACGCAACATGCGGGTCGGCGTATAGCTTGCGAAGCGCGTCGTCACGTGCCGTGTCTGGAGTCGCTGAGGCGAGCGGCGCCACCAGGAACCAGGCCCAGCTGGCGTGCCCCGCGACAGCTTCCGGGTCGGGCGGATTGCCGGTGAATTGAACGCCAATGGGCTTGCCGAGGGCGAACTGGGCCAGCATTCCATCGATGCGGAACCGTGCATTGAGGTTGCGAAGGCTGATCTGCAGCGCATCCGTGTAGAGGTAGCCTGGGAAAAAGTCGCTGAACGGGGCGGCATCGGCGGAGTTGAAGCTGGGCGCGGCCGGCTCCCACACCCAGAGCAGGTTGTGCAGGCCGTCGTGGTTCACCAGGCGGTCAAACAGCATGCGGTAGAGCTCGGCCGAGCCATGGACGCCCTTGCGGCCGGCCCACCAGGAATTCTTGCCGTTGGACTCGGGATACGGGTTCCAAAGTACCGCGATGCCCGCCTTCTGCAATTCACGGAGGGTCTCAGCAGCCTGGTCCACTTGGGCAGCCCAGCGTTTGTTGAGGGCTGTGCCAGGGGTGAGCAGTTCGGCCCACTCGAAGTCAGACAAGGCGCCGTGGGCGCTCGCCGGGGCATTGTCGGTGGGGCGGGATGGATGCCAGCTGAGGCTGACCAGCGCCTGGCTCTTGTGGGCGCGGATGGCCTGCTCGACGATGGCTCTGCTCACTTCCGCAGGCGACGATCCGGGTTGCGCGCCTTCGAGCTCCGTCCCATAAATGGCGGGCGTCTTTCCGGCCGCCTGCGCCACCGCGGCGGTGGCGGCGGCGGGCGATGCAGGGTCGTTCTGCTGACCACTGAGCACGGCCTCACCCGTTGCGGCGACGAGGCGATTCAGCATGGCTTTTGACTCGGCAAGTGCGCCGGGAGTCACCGGGTCGGCGTCCGGCTTGCCGGCGGTACGGTCCGCAGTAGCCTTGCGGATGGCCGCCATCGGTCCGGCCAGGCGCGGATCGTCGCGATTCAGCGCGCGGGGGTAGTGGAAGACCGCATTGGCTTGGTCCAGCGTGTTCCCCATCTGGACGAACTCGCTCCAGGTCATGAAGTAGGTCCAGAGCGGCTGCTTGTCGAGGACGTCTGGGCTGGGCATCCCGCCCACCTCGGCCAATGCGATGGGCTTGCCGGCAGCGAAGGTAATCATGCTGTCGTAGTACTCCTGCTTGAACTCGCCGTAGATATCGATAGAGACCACGTCGGCAAACTGCGCGCCAGGGAAATAATAGGCGACCGGGCCGGCGCTGCCGCCGGGGGCGTTGACGTTCCACACCCACACCAGGTTGTCGAGATGATGGACGTTGACGAAGCGGTCGTAGATCTGGCGGTAGAGGGCCGCGGAACCGTCCTTGCCGGGCCGGCCACCCCACCAGAACCAGTTGCCATTCATCTCGTGGTAGGCGCGGAAGAGCACCGGCACATGCGCATCGCGCAGTTGCCGCAGATAGCCGGCGATGACATCCACCTGAGCGCACCAGCGGTTATAGAGCGGGGTGCCGGGGGTGAGAAGCTGTTGCCACTCATAATCGGTAAGATGGCCCTGGACACTGTCGCGGAAGGTGACGGGCTCGTCGTCGGTGGGACGGACGGCGTGCCAAGTGAGGGCGATGATGGCGCCGTTGCGATACTGCCGCTCGGCCTCCTGGATCATGGCTGGGCGGGAAAGCACGGAGTCTTTGTCGTCGCCGGCGGAGAAGCCGAAGTCTTGCCCGAAGAGGCCTGGGTATTTGCCGGTGAGGTCGTAGGCGAGGTCGGTAAAGCGGGAGCCGTCGTTGGGATAGTTATGCTGTCCGGTGATGAAGGCCTGGCCGGAGATGGAATCGAGATAGGCAAGCAGCGCGCGCGCCTCAGGGCTGGCATGAGGGTTTACAGGTTCCGGCGCCGCCTGCGCCCAATGACCGCATCCAAAGGCAACCGCCAGAATTGCTGCAGCAATTCGCACCATCCGCTTCAAGTTCGCTCGCATTGTGAGGGTCTGACCTTTCGCGGTGCGAATTATAGCTGATAACGATATCATCCGGAAGC
>DASWZM010000059.1:0-2223 GCA_036404455.1 Occallatibacter sp.
CAAGCTGGCTGAAGCCAAAGCGGCAGCAAGCTGCCGCACTCCAAAGCTTCGCATCCACACCCGCGCGAGGCGAAATCCGCGTAATCAGGCGGTAGGAGTTGCGGAGCCGCCCGCCCCTAACTACTTTCCGGTGCAAAAATGACCCGTTTTAGCCAGTGTTTTCGCAACTCGGAGTGCCGAGTAGCTGTCCAAACGCTCCTTTTTTGCTTGACACGGCCATTCTCGGGCCTGTATGTTCATAACCGATGAAATCGATTATGAAGACCCCGTCCAGCCGAACCGCCCTCCTCTGCCGCCTCCTGCCCCTGGCACGGCGCGCCCTCTTCGGCACGCTCTCCGAGACCTATCGTACCTGCGGCCGCCCCGGCTGCCGCTGCCACCAGGGACACAAGCATGGCCCCCATCTCTACGTGAGCTTCCGGGGAGCCCAGGGGACCACGCGCGGTTTCTATGTGCCCCAGGCCTTGGCCGAGCCGATGCGCGAGGGCGTTGCCGCCTGGCAGGAATTACAGGAAGTCCTGCGGCAGTTGGCGGAAACCAACCGTCAACAGCTCTGGGCGCATCGCCGGGGCGCGGGTCCAAGGAGCCGACATGGTGCGCCGTCAGCATGAGCAGCGCAGCGTCTTCGAAATGATCCTCCCCGACGGGGAGCAGTTGTGGGACGACACCCTGCGCCGCATCGACATGGTGCTCGACGATGAGGAATTGGTCGACCGGGTGGAAGACGCCCTGGCCGCGCGGCGGGCAAAGAGTCGCACGCGGGGCCGCCGGGGCACGCCCGCGGCGGTGGTCTTGCGCTTGCTGGTGCTGAAGCACCTTTATGACTGGAGCTTCGCGGACTGCGAGCGGGAGGTGCGCGGCAGCTTGGTGTATCGTGCCTTCTGCCGGATTGACTGCGAGCGGGTTCCGGATGCCAAGACCCTGATCCGCCTGGCCCAAGTCGTGGGGCCGGAGGTGTGCCGACAGATCCAGGAGCGTTTGGTCGCGCTGGCGCGGCAGCGCCAAGTGGTGCGAGGTCGGCGCTTGCGCGTGGATACGACGGTGGTGGAAACCAATATTCATCACCCGACGGACAGCACGCTTTTGGGCGACGGGGTGCGCGTCATCATTCGAACGGTGAAGAGGATGGAGGGCTTGGTGGGCAAGGTCAAGGCGCGGTTTCGGGACCGCAGCCGCAGCGTGCGGGGTCGGATCTTTGAGATTGCGCAGCAGAGCCGGCGCGCGGGGGAGCCGTCTCAGGAGAAGATGAGAGGCGCCTACCGGCGGCTGATCGGGACGACGCGGACGGTGTTGCGCGAGGCGCGGCGGGCGGTGGAAGGCGCGACGCGCAAGGCTCGCCAGAGGGCATGGGAAGTTCAACAGCAGGTGAAAGAACTCCGCCAACAAGTGGCGCACATGAGTGAGCTGACCCGGCAGGTAGTGGCGCAGACCCGGGCGCGGGTGCTGCAAGGAGACACCCATTATCCCCACAAAATCTTCAGCGTCTTCCAAACGCATACCGAGGCGGTGCGCAAAGGGAAGGCGGGCAAGCCCACCGAATTCGGCAAAGTGGTGAAGATTCAAGAAGCGGAAAATCAGTTCATCACCGACGCCGAAGTGTGTGCCGAGCGGGTGGTGGACCAAGCGTTGTGGGGACCGTCGCTGGAGCGGCATGAGGAGTTGTTCGGCCGCCCGCCCGAGCTGGCCACGGCGGATGGCGGCTTTGCCTCGGTCGCCAACGAGCGTCGCGCCCAGGAGCGGGGAGTGAAGCATGTGGCCCTGCTGCGGCGGGGGCGCCGGAGAGATGATCGGCCCCCCGCGGCCCCTCGTCCTCGTTGGTTCGAGCGCGCCCGCAAGTGGCGTACAGGCTGTGAAGGGCGCATCAGCGCCTTGAAACGTCGCCACGGACTGCGTCGGTGTCGTTACAACGGTCTCCGCGGCATACAACGCTGGGTCGCAATGGCGGTGATTGCGAACAATCTGCTGGTGTTGGGCCGGACCGCGCCGCCCGGAAAGAAACGAAGGACCGTCTGAACGGAATAAGAAAAACAAAGCGGGGGTACATCTCGTCACGCTTTCTATTTCAGATTGCATGCTTGTCAGAAATGCCATTTTTGCACCGGAAAGTAGCTACCTAAATTTCAAATTGTACCGCTACCTGTTTTTCGTGTATTTCGTGGTTTCGCATGATGTGGGATGAACTCGTTATATTGCGGCCTTACTGCTGTTTGGTGAACCACTCCT
>DASWZM010000060.1:0-1639 GCA_036404455.1 Occallatibacter sp.
GGCAGCACGCTCACGGTAGGCGGCTGCAGCCGGGAGGTAGTGTTGCTCGGTGTATTCGCGCACCGTGCGGGCCGCGGAAAAGCGCGGTGTCAGCCGCGCCATGCTCTCACGCATCCGCGCCACCCAAGCCGTGGGGATACCTTGCCCGTCGCGGGCATAAAACTCGGGGATCACTTCCCGTTCGAGCAGGTCGTAGAGCGCTTCGGCTTCGGCAGCGTCCCAGGCGGGATCGTCGCCATGTTCCCGGCCGTCCCCCAACGCCCACCCGACCTCAGGCGTGTAGGCCTCCGCCCACCAGCCGTCTAACTCCGAAAGATTGATGCCTCCATTGACCAGCACCTTCATGCCGCTCGTCCCGCTGGCCTCCCAAGGCCGCCGTGGCGTGTTGATCCAGACATCCACGCCTTGCACCAGGTGCTCGGCTAGCAGCATGTCGTAGTCACTGAGAAAGACCACATGGGGGCGCGTTTCGGGTCGCCGGATGAATTGTATCCATTCCTGAATTAAGGCCTGTCCTGCTTGGTCCGCAGGATGAGCTTTGCCTGCCATGATGAGTTGCACCGGGCGCTGCGGATTGGTCAAGAGACGAAGCAGTCGCGGAGGGTCATACAGCAGTGAGTTCGGTCGCTTGTAGGTCGCAAAGCGCCGAGCAAAGCCCAGGGTTAGGGCGTTGGGATCCAACAGACGCTTCGCGGCTTCGGTTTCCTCGGGCGGCGCGCCTGCGATGGCCATGTCCAGGGACAATCGTTCGCGAGCGTACTCCACAAAACACTTGCTGGCGGCGGTGCGAAATTGCCAGAGCCTGGCGTCGGAGACGCGGCGAATCTCCGGTTCCAGGGTCTCCGTCATCCCCAGCCAGCGGCCCTTTCCGCAGCTCTCCGTCCAAAGATCGTCGGAAGGGGCCGAGTCCCAGGTCGGCATGTGGACTCCGTTGGTCACGTGTCCGATGGGGATTTCGTCCTCCGGCCAGCGCGGGAAAAGAGGCAGAAAGAGACGCCGGCTCACCCTCCCGTGCAAGCGACTCACGCCGTTGACCGCGCCGCTCCCGCGGATTGCCAGATACGCAATGTTGAAAGGCTCCGACGAGTCGGCCGGGTTCTGGCGGCCCAGGGCCAGCAAATCGTGAAGTGCAATGCCGAGCTTCTTTTCGGCATACCCTCCAAGATATTGCTTGATGAGAGCGGGATCAAAACGGTCAAAGCCGGCGGCCACTGCCGTGTGGGTAGTAAAGAGATTACCCGCTCGTGTGACCGCCAGCGCTACTTCGAAGGGCTGCCCTGTCTCTTCCATGAAGTTGCGGGCCCGTTCCAGGACGGCGAACGCCGCGTGCCCTTCATTCAGGTGACAGACCTCCGGTTGCATCCCGAGCGCGCGGAGCAGCCGCCATCCGCCGATCCCGAGGAGCATTTCCTGCTTGAGGCGCAGCTCCGGCCCGCCCCCATAGAGCTCGCTGGTAATCCCCCGATGAACGGGGAAGTTCGCCCCGTCATTGCTGTCCAGCAGGTAAAGCTTCACCTTGCCCACCTGGACCTGCCAGGCGCGCAGCCAGACCGAGTATCCAGGTAAGGAGATCTCCAGCCGCAACCACTCGCCGTTCGCTTGGCGCAACGGCGTAATCGGCAACTGTCCAGGATCGTTA
>DASWZM010000061.1:0-4329 GCA_036404455.1 Occallatibacter sp.
GGAGATTGGCCACCTTCCCTACAAGAAGGGGACCTACGAAGATTACGTGGGAATCCGTGGTTTAAAGCGGCTGGGCCATAAGAGATGGCAACGTTACGTCGCGGATGTGGTGGCCCGCTTGAGCGCCGCCCTGGAAGCCGACGAGGTGGTTCTTGGAGGAGGCAACGTCAATAACCTGAAAGAGCTGCCTCCGGGTTGCCGGGAAGGCGACAACGCCAATGCCTTCCGTGGTGGGTTTCGCCTGTGGGAGGACGCCGGGGTGAGGCAGTGATTTGCTCAAGAGCTGGTTATTGATGACCACGATAAGACGAAAGGAGCACGAACATGACAACAGGCATGGCACCATTCACCGAACGCCCGGCCTGGAAGGCCCTGGAAGCCCACTAGCAGCAGGTTCGGGAGCTGCATCTCCGGAAATTCTTTGGGGACGATCCCGGTTGCGGCGGCGGATTTCGGCCGGGGAGGGGTGCCCTTGTACTTGCTGGTTTCAATAAACGGATTATAAAAACCTGTAACTGGAGAGGTAAAATGGCCGACCCCATCTTTGCTTACGAACCGCGCAGTTTTGCCGGCATGGACGAACTCGTCGAGCTGGCACTGGACTTGCGGTGGTCATGGAATCATGGCGCTGACGACGTCTGGCGGCCTCTGGCCCTGGAATTGTGGGACCTCACCCGCAATCCGTGGGTCATTCTCCAAACCGTGGCGCCGGGTAAGCTGAAAGCTTTGGCCGCCGATGTCAAGTTCCGGACCCGGGTGAAAACCTTGGTCCAGGAGATGCGCACTTCCCGCGGCGCGGCCGCCTGGTTTCAAAGGGCGCAGGCTCAGGCGCCGTTGACCACGGTGGCTTACTTCAGCATGGAGTTCATGCTGGGCGAGGCCCTCCCTATTTACTCGGGCGGACTGGGCAACGTGGCCGGCGATCAGCTCAAGGCCGCCAGCGATCTCGGGGTGCCAGTCGTAGGCGTCGGGTTGTTGTATCAGGAGGGATACTTTCGTCAGGCCCTCGCGGCCGACGGCTCCCAGTTGGCCCTTTATCCCATTAACGATCCAGGGCAGCTGCAAATCACGCCGGCACGCGATGCCAGCGGCGAATGGGTGCGTCTCCAGATGCACCTCCTGGGCTACACCATCTGGATACGTGCCTGGCAGGCGCAGGTAGGCCGGGTGAAATTGTATCTCCTGGACCTGAACGATCCGGGAAATCCCCCCATCGTGCGCGGACTCACCAACGAACTCTATGGTGGCGGGGTGGAGATCCGCCTCGACCAGGAGATTTTGCTGGGCATTGGCGGCTGGCGGCTCTTGCGCACACTGGAATTGAATCCCGAAGTGTGCCATCTGAACGAAGGCCACGCGGCCTTCGCTATACTGGAGCGAGCCTTGGATTTCATGAAATCGACGGGGCAACCTTTTGAGGTGGCGCTCCAGGTGACCCGGGCTGGGAATCTCTTCACCACGCATACCCCCGTGGCCGCGGGTTTCGATCGCTTCCCGCCGGATCTGATGCGGCAACATCTCGGCAATTACGCCGAAAGTCACCTGGGCATCTCGTTCCGGGACCTGATGGCCCTGGGACGGCAAAATCCCGACAACGACCAGGAACCCTTCAATATGGCGTATCTGGCGATACGCGGCAGTGGCGCGGTCAACGGTGTGAGCCAGTTGCATGGGAAAGTCAGCCGAAGCATCTTCCAACCCCTGTTCCCCCGCTGGCCCCAGGACGAGGTGCCCATTGGCCACGTCACGAACGGCATCCATGTACCAACTTGGGATTCTCAGGCTGCAGACGGGTTGTGGACCAGGCACTGTGGTAAAGGGCGGTGGTTGGGCGAGACGGACCAGGTGGAAGAAGCGATACGCCGGGTGCCTGACCAGGAATTATGGGCTATGCGGCAGGCCTCCCGGCACACGTTGATTGAATATGCCCGCCAACGTTACTCCCAACAACTGGCTGCCTCCAGCGCCTCCCCGGAGGATATCGCCAAGGCCGGGCAGATTCTGGACCCGGAGGCTTTGACCCTGGTTTTCGCCCGGCGGTTTGCCACTTACAAACGTCCCACTTTGCTGTTGCACGATCCGGAGCGCTTGATTCGCCTCTTGACGGACCCCCAGCGCCCGGTCCAGCTTCTGATCGCCGGCAAGGCCCATCCCGCTGACGGGGCGGGGCAGGAAATGATCCGTCAATGGGTACAATTCACCCGGCGTCCTGAAGTACTAGGCCGAGTGGTCTTTTTGAGCGATTATGACATGCTGTTGACCGAGCAGCTCGTGGGCGGCGCCGATGTCTGGATCAACAACCCGCGCCGCCCGTGGGAGGCCTGCGGCACCAGTGGTATGAAGGTGCTGACCAATGGCGGCCTCAATCTTTCGGAACTGGACGGCTGGTGGGCGGAGGCCTACCAGCCCCAGATGGGTTGGGCGTTGGGCGATGGCCGGGAGCACGGTGATGATCCCGGCTGGGATGCGGCTGAGGCCGCGGCATTATACGACATCCTGGAAAAGGAAGTAATCCCAATATTTTACGCCCGTAATGCCGATGGCCTTCCCACCGCTTGGCTGGCCAAAGTTAGGGCGAGCATGACGATGCTCACGGCCCGTTTTTCCGCCAATCGCGCCGTTTGTCAATATACCACGGAGTTTTATCTACCGTCGGCGGCAGCCTATGAGGCCCGCCGGTCGAATCAAAGCGCTCTCGGGATTCGCCTGGCGAACTGGCAGCGGCAGATTGAGCAGGAATGGCACTCCATTTCTTTCGGCGACCTGCAAATAGAAACGCACGACGGACAGCATCATTTCCGGGTGGAAGTAATTTTCGGCGGGGTTGATCCCGAGGCGGTGCAAGTGGAATTATTCGCTCCTGACCCCGAAAACCGCGCCTGGCGGCAGCCGATGGCCCGGGGGGACAAGCTGCCGGACCGGGAGGGAGCTTACCTGTTTACCACGCAAGTGCCGGCGACGCGGCCCGCGGGCGATTTCACCCCGCGACTCATCCCTTACTTTCCCGGCGTCGCCGTGCCGCTGGAAATACCCTTAATTTTATGGTGCCACTGATTGCCATTGGAGATAGCTGATGAGCATTTCCCCTTATGCCGGTAAACCCGCCGAGCCCTGGATGTTGACCAACATTCCCCGCCTCGTCACCGCCTACTATGTCAATTGCCCCGATCCCGCCGTGCCGGCGCAGCGGGTGGACTTCGGAACCTCCGGGCATCGCGGCTCGTCGCTGGACCACGCCTTCAACGAAGCGCATATTCTGGCAATTACCCAGGCTATCTGTCTCTACCGCAAGCAGCAAAGTATCGACGGGCCGCTGTTCATGGGCATCGATACGCACGCGCTGTCGGAGCCGGCCTTTGCCAGTGCGTTGGAGGTCCTGGCGGCCAATGGCGTCGAGATTATGGTGGATGCGGCCGGGGGTTACACGCCGACTCCGGTGATCTCGCATGCAATTCTCACCTACAACCGGGGTCGGCGCCGGGGCCTGGCCGACGGCATCGTCATCACGCCTTCGCACAATCCGCCGGAGGACGGCGGCTTCAAGTACAATCCGACCAACGGCGGCCCGGCCGACACCGATGTAACGGACTGGGTGCAGGATCGCGCCAACGAATTATTGCGCCAGAACAATGTCGCCGTGAAGCGCGTGCCGTTTGCCGCCGCGCTCAAGGCGCCGACCACGCACGCCCAGGATTTCATTCTGCCCTACGTGAATGACCTGCGGAACGTCGTGGACATGGACGCCATTCGCGGGGCCGGTTTGAAGCTTGGCGTGGACCCGCTCGGCGGCGCGGCGTTGCCTTATTGGGAGCCGATCAATTCCATTTACAAGCTGAACGTCACGGTCGTAAATCCGAAACTCGACCCGCAATTCGCGTTCATGACGGTTGACCACGACGGGAAAATTCGCATGGATTGCTCCAGCCCCTATGCGATGGCCAGGCTCGTCGGCCTCAAGGATCAATTCCGCGTCGCCTTCGCCAACGATCCCGACTCGGACCGGCACGGAATCGTCACGCCATCCGCAGGCTTGATGAACCCCAACCATTATCTCGAGGTGGCCATCGGCTATTTGCTCACGCATCGTCCGCAATGGCCGGCGACGGTGGCGGTTGGCAAGACGCTGGTCAGCAGCGGCATGATCGATCGCGTCGTGAACCAACTCGGCCGGAAACTGTGCGAAGTGCCGGTCGGCTTCAAATGGTTTGCGCCCGGGCTGTTCGACGGCTCGCTGTGTTTCGGCGGCGAGGAAAGTGCCGGAGCCAGTTTCCTGCGGCTCGACGGCACGGTGTGGACGACCGACAAGGACGGCCCGATCATGGACCTGCT
>DASWZM010000062.1:0-2380 GCA_036404455.1 Occallatibacter sp.
TGGCGCGGTCGGCGGCATCGATGGCGTCGTTGAGCGTCTCCTTGCTGCCGCGGTCCCCGCCATCAGAGAAGACGATGAGCGCCTTGCGTCCCGACTTGGGCTTCATGAGCTCGTCGGAGGCGAGGTAAATGGCATCGTAAAGCTGGGTTCCATTGCCGCTGCGCCCGCCGCCGTGCTGCCCGCCGCCACCATTTCCGCCGCGGTCGCCGCCACTGGTCTCAGGGCCCTGGTTGTTGCGCTCCTGCGCGGTTGGCCCCATGCCGTCGAGCTCGTGGTGCAGCTTTTCACGCGAGTTGGTGAAGTCTTCGAGCAGCTCGACTTCGCGGTCAAAGTGAATGAGGAAGGCTTCGTCGCCCTGGACGCCGGCTTTCGGATCGGCGGGGAGCATGAGGTCAATGAACTTGCCCGCAGCTTTGCGCTCCGCGTCCATGGCCGAGTTGACGCTGCGGCTGGTGTCGACCAGCAGGCCAAGGCGGAAGGGGAGGTTGCTCTGAGAGGTAAAACTCTTGATCACCTGCGGGCGGCCGTCTTCAGTGAGCGTGAAGTCCTTGGCCGTCAGGTTGGTGACCAGTGCACCGTGCTTGTCCTCGACCACCACGGGGAGCAGGACCTCGCGCGCCTGCACCTTGAGGGTGGTGATGGGCTGTTGGGTGGAGGGGGATGGGGAGGGCTGCTGCGCCGCGCGGGATGAGCGCAGAAAGTAAAGTGCAAGGATAGAAACGGCCGCCAGAGAAAAAACAAGGCAGAGAGTTGACTTGGTTTTCATAGAAATTCGTGGAACCTACTGATTCAACCGATTAGACGCGCGAATGGGGGTCTTCGTTGACTTTTTTCAAGTCTTCCTTAGAACGGAACCAGGGATACTATACCCGGCGATGGTGGTCTCCCACCCTTGCGACAGAAAAAAGTCGCAAGGATGGGTCACGGAGCTGCGGGGTACGGCAATCACGGGCCCTTATGGGGCTGGCGTGGAAGGCGGCGGATTGTGCTGGGCCCACTGGCTGGGCGCGTTGGCCATAGTGAGTACCAACCGGCCGCCGGCGGCGATCTCGCGGTGACGGAGCCAGGCTCGATCGAGAACTCGGCCGTTCAGCGTTGCCGCCGTGACGTAGAGGTTCTCCGCCGACAGATTTCGGGCTTCAATCACGAAGTCCTTGCCCCCGGCGAGGTGCAGCGTCGTCTGGGGATAGGCGGGACTGCCGATGAGGTAAACATCCTGGCCGGCATTGGGAAAGATGCCCATCTGCCCGAATGCGTACCAGGAGGACATGGCGCCGGAGTCGTCGTTGCCGGGCAGGCCGTTTGGCCCGGCGTGATAGCTGGCGGCGATGATCTGGCGCACGCGGGCGTCGGTTTTGTCGGGACGGCCGGCCCAGATGTAGAGATAGGGCGCGAGAAATCCGGGCTCGTTGCCCACGTCGTAGCGGCCGGGGACGTCGAAAAACGCGTCGAGACGGCGCATGAAGGTCTCAGGCCCGCCAGATTTCTCAACCATTCCCGCGACATCCTGCGGAACGAAGGTGGAGTAGGTCCAGGAGTTGCCTTCGTAGAAGGTTTGGCCGCCCCAGGTGCAATGATCCATGGCGGTAAAGGGCGTGAGCCAGGCGCCGTCGCGATGGCGCGAGCGAATGAAGCCGGTGAAGCCGCCTTCGCTGAAGTCAGGGTCCCAAAGCTTCTTCCAGTTGGCGGAGCGCTGCAGGTATTTTTCGTAATCGGCAGTGTCGCCGAGGCCTTTGGCGAGCAGGGCAACTTCGAAGTCGTCGGCAGCGTACTCCATGTCGGCCGACGCGGGACGGTCCGACCCCTCAATCGACACGTAGCCGAGATGATGCCAGTCGTCGAGGCCGCCGCGGCCCTCCTTGAAGTGATCAATGGGCGAGATCTCGGCATCGTGCATCTCCGCGGCCAGGGCGGTCTTCCAATCGACGCCCTTGAGGCCTTTGACGAAGGCGTCGGTGAGGATGAACTCGGCGTTGCTGCCGCCCTGGGTGCGCCCGTTGTAGTTGCCGCTGCGCGCATCGGGCAGCCAGCCCTCGTGCCGGTAGAGATCGACGAGGGCACGTACGATCTGGGTCTCGCGCTCCGGAGCGATGAGCAGCAGCAGAGGACTGGAGGTGCGGAAGATGTCCCAGATGGCGTAGTAGTCGTCGTAATACGGCTCAATCGACTTCCAGAGCGGGTTCTCGCCGGTGCGATCGGTGGGCATGAGCATGGTGTGGTAGAGCGCGGTCGAGAAGATCTGCGCCTGCTCGGGGGTTTCGCCTTTCAGCTCGACAGTGCGGAGCGCCTTGTCCCATTGGGCGAGGGCCGCGGCGTGAACGGCGTCGAAATCGAAGCCGGGAATTTCGCCGGCGAGATTCTGCCGCGCCTGGGCGATGCT
>DASWZM010000063.1:0-6115 GCA_036404455.1 Occallatibacter sp.
GAGCACCTTGCACACACCGCGGGCAGGTTCGGCTACCAGCAGCGGCGAAGCCGGGGCTTCGACCGGTGCTGGAGAATCCGGAAGCAAGGCAGCGTAGTCGTTTACGAAGGAAAAAATCCCGTCATACGCCGGGTTCGCCGCCCCGCCCGCCCGCTGGTTCCCTGGGCACAGATAACACTGCGGATCGTAGGAGACTCCTGAAGGCGCGGCCTTCTGGTCGACCGCTCCCTGCCAGGGGCGCTGGGTGCGGTGCGGCGAAACCAGCACCCACGACTGCCGCAGCGGATTCCAGCGCCGATGCGGAGACTGACTTTTGCCTTCCATGTTTGCTCCCGCATAGATTGTAAAGTCTCCGCACCGGACTCATGGTCTCATGGCTGCAGATCGAACGCCGGGCGCAGGCTGGCGTCCATGTAGAAAGGCACGGAGACGTGCTCGTGGACGATCCGCCATCCACTTGCCTGGCGCTCAAGGCAGACGGTGGAGCGCATCCAGAAATCGACCTTCCCTTCGGGTCCCTTCTTGGTTCCGCTCAAGCGGAGAAAGCCGTGGCCGAAGGCAAAGTCGCCGCTCACAGTCAACTTGAAATCGCGCGATTCAAGATCGACCGGCGTTGCCCACGAGTCGAGCCAGCG
Source organism: Occallatibacter sp. (assembly GCA_036404455.1). Taxonomy (GTDB): domain Bacteria; phylum Acidobacteriota; class Terriglobia; order Terriglobales; family Acidobacteriaceae; genus Telmatobacter. The sequence goes on from DASWZM010000063.1 coordinate 636, forward strand.
CTGTTTCTCCACAGGATCGACTCCATGATGAATAAGCGGCGGCGCAAGACTGAAGACGGCTGCATCCGGGGCGTAGGCCGCGGCAACGATGGCGCCATTCTTGTCGTGATGCGCCTGGTGGCGAGACTCGATGAGAGCCAGAATTGCCGCCTCATCGCTGGAGAAAGAAACCTTGGAAACGGGCGCGTTCAATGTTGCTGTGGCCATGATGAAACCTCCGGGGTTAGTTGCTGATAAATGCCTTAGGCCGTGGGAATCAAAATCTCCGTAATCAGCTTGTCCTCCGGCGTGCTGCGCGGATCGTTCACATAACTCTCAATGCAAAAGTCATTTCTGATCGCCATGCCTCTCTGCGCAATAATCTCGAACACCCGCCGCGTCGCCGCCGGCAGATCAGAATAGGGCCCTGTCAGCACAAACCGGCTGTACTTGCCGCCCCCGAACAGCTCGTATTCGAGCCCCGCGGGCACCTCCGCCGGCTCCTCCGCAACCACAAACCCCGCGCGATACGCATTCGGGTTCATCCTGTAGAGGCTCATATACCAGGCGATCTGGTTCTTTCCCCCGAGCTGCGGAGCCAGGCTGTGCGCCATCTGCCACGCCTCCGGCGCAATCTTCGGGAACGGCCCCGTCTTCTCCACAAAAACGTAATGCGTCTCCGGCCACTGGACAATGTCGCCCCTCTCGGTGAGGTTCATCATGCTCTCCTTTGAAGTTGAAGAATGTCAGGTTTCGATCTCTCCGCGGAATTGGTAGGCTTCGGTTCAACTCCGATTCGGTGCCGGCCGCGACTAATACGGGATCGATGCCCCGGCATCTCAATGCTGATGCGTTGCGGAATCATCTTGCATTGCTGAGGTTCCGTCAGACCAATGATCGACTGGCACCATGAAAATGGTTTCGGGCTCCGGCCACTGGTGATGATCCGTGTCGAGCAGGACCGGGGAGCCGTCCAGGTTCGCTCCCCAGCTTGCCGCGCCCATGCGGGGGAGATGAAACATCAGATGCGGATGCCAGTGCGCAGCGCTGTCGCCCAAATATTGGTTTTTCGACATCATGTAGGACATGGCTCCCGGCTCGGGCATGGGGAGCAGGCTGCCGGCAAGCGCTGTCTCGATGTTCTCGATCATCTGGGCTTTGGTGAGGCCGCTCAGCAACAGCTTTGTCCTGAGAATGGTGTAGGGGAGGATCGAGCGCACCGCCGGCGGGTTGTAGCAGATGGGACCGCGCAATTTTGGATTCCAGAAATCCGTGCTGTCGATGGGAGACATCCAGGACCGCTCGACAAGGCAGGTGAAGCCGTTCTTGCCTTCAATTGCGGTATGGTAGCCGTCCTTTTCGAGGACCAGGACATTGGCGTCGCTGGAGAGCGCCGGAGGCGCGGCGCTTTTTGCCAGCGCGATCTCGGCATCGCGATCGGCAATGAGGTATTGGTCAAGAGGGGCCATGGCCGGATAGAGAGCCTTGGTCTCCTGGGCTTGCGCGGGGCTGGCCGCGCCAGGCCCAACGAGCAGCATCGAAGCTGCAAGAACCGTTGTTTTGAAAATGTTTGTACTCATATTTCTCTCCTGAATTCGGATTCTTTTCGAGGGAACTTTGGCCTCAACGGGGCGATCGGTTCTGTATACGGGGCTGGGCGAAGAGCAACTCGATATAGCGGTGCAGATGATCGATGCAGGCGGCGGCTACGTCGCGGCTGTGTGTGGCTTTGGCCAGGATGAATGCGCCCTGGATTGTCGCCTGGGTGTAGAGAGCCAGGCTTTCCGCGGTCCAGGCGGCCCGGATACCGCGCTGACGCATGGCCTCTTCGATGTCGGGCACGAGCGTTGTTGCGTGGCCGCTGATGCTCCGGTTGCAGGCCTCGCGGAGCGGAGGGTGCGTGTCGTACACCTCCTGGACCATGGTTCCCACCAGGCAGGTGAAGTCGGGCAGATCGCCCTGCAGGATGGATTTGCGGAAATCGACATACGCAAGCAGGCGATCGAGAGGATCGGCGAAGGCGCGATAGGGCGCGGAGGCGAAAAAGGCGCTGGTGGTTTCGCACCAGTAATCGGCGGCGGCGAGGGCTAGCGCTTCCTTGCTGTCGAAATGATGGAAGAAGCTGCCCTTGGTGAGCCCGGCCGCTTCGCAGATGTCCTCAATCCGTGTCGCTTCATAGCCCTTGGCGCGGATGACGTGCAGGGCTGCGTCCAGGAGCCTGGTCTTCGATTCGTGTCTTTGAGCGGTCGGGCTCATAGCATACCCACCAGTTGGTATGAAATGTACCGACTAGTTGGTATGCTGTCAAGAGCATTTTTCCACAATCGCGAAAAAATTGGAAAAAGGGGCCCCTCGGCAATCGCCGCTCCGGCAATACGTACTTCTCCCTCGTTTGGAGGCCAGACTTTGCAGTTTACTGGCTCATTTAGGCAGGGCCGACGCATCTAAACTCCGCTGCGCTGGCAGTTTGTGCCGCGATTCTCCGGGGGGCGATTGTTTTCGGAGGGAGAAGGGGCATTTATGCCCCTGAACGGCGCGGCTGATGGATTGGCCTTTAGGCCCGGGCATCCCTTGGCCGGAAATAAAAGGCCCGGGGCTAAAGCCCTATCGCTTCGGGCATGGTTTCAGGGGCATGAATGCCCCTGCTCCCTCCGATGGGACATACAACGGCAAAGGCAATCACCTTTTTTGCCGGGAGTTTGTTGAAAAAAACGTAAGATGCGTCGGCCCTGCTCAATGAGGCGAACTGGGGCAGAAAAGGAACGGCGACTACAACCGCATCTTTCTGTCTCGGGCCTTCTTCTCCGACCCCAGTAGCAGGAGCAACATGCGGCGTGCACGGAGACGCATGGCGCAAGAGCCGTGGGGGGACCGTTCCAGCAGAAGCATGGCTTCATTGCGCAACTCCGGCTCGGCAGCCGCGAGGATCGCGAAGGCCTCCAGCGCCATGGCGCGGACGGCAATGCGCGCGTCTTCGATGAGGGAGCGGACCAGAATAGCCAACCGCATGCGCTGCGCATGGGTGGATGCGTTGAGAGCCGCGGCCAGAGCGACATAGCCGCGAGCCTGCCACTGGTCCAGCGGGAGCTCGGCAACCAGGTCTATCAACACACCGGCATACTTTCGCAGTATGCCAGGCTCGCGCGCGCTGACGCGCCGGGCCAGGTCGGCTGCGCAGCGGCTGGTAAAGGGGTCAGGCGACAAAAGCTCCTTGATCAGGTCGCGAACAAAAGCGCGCCTGGGCGGCGGCTGGCGCAGGAAATCCCGCATGGCTGCCACGCCATCGGCATCTTTCCAACTGCGCGGGATTACCATCGATCATCCTCGCGGCGCCAGTATAGACGGTCGGGGAATGCGCGGAGAATCGCCCGTCTCCGGCCGCACTGTGGTGAATACGCTCAGCCCGGACTCATCAAGGACGGCGGCAACCACCGCAAGGCTGTCAACCGGGAATTCACGCCGTAGGTTTCTCCGGCGCCGGCATGGAGGCCAGGAAGCGGCGGGCAAATTCGCCCGCGTAATCCTCCACCAATTCCCTGACCCGTTCCGGTGAATCGGAGCGCACGAGCAGGCCTGCATGGTGGTGCTTCTTCATGCGCAGGACAATCTCCGGGGCGTCGAATCCAGCCGTGTCCGGCTCCGCGGTCTGGGCCAGGCAGAGAACGCTGCCCGCATAGCTCTCAAACGATGGGGGAGGAACGTATTTCTCGCCGCGAAGGCTTGAGACCTCCAGGCGCGCCCACTCCCGCCACAGATTCACGCCCGTGGCGGCCTCAACGAGATCGGCGATGAAAGCGCCGCCCACGCGAGCCGCAATCTCAAGAAAGTAGTAGCGCCCGCCGGCGTGGGCCCTGATGTACTCGGCGTGGGTGACGCCGCGCACCATGCCCAACGACGGCGCCAGGCCGGCGTTCAGCTCGGTCAGCTCCAGCCATGCGCGGCTGCCGCGGTCCACGGTGCGGGTGGTGAAGACTCCGCCTTCGTGCATCACCTGCATGGGCGGGCTGCCGTACTGATGCACCACGGAAAACACCACCTTGCCCGCGCTGACGACCGAATCCACATGGAAGATGTCTCCGGGCACGAACTGCTCCAGCAGGAAGTGGCTCTGACGATCGCCCAGGTCATCCAGAGTGCGCCACAGTTGCTCCGGTTCCTCGATCTTGCGAATGCCCAGTGACGAGGCCTCGGAGCGGGGCTTGAGCAGCCACGGCGCCGGCACGTGGTTCATGTAGGCGCGCAGTTCGTCGTAGTTCAAAACCCGGCAATACTCCGGGACCAGGAAGCCAGACTCCTGCGCGCCGATGCGCATGGCCAGTTTGTCGCGGTAGTAAGCCGTGGCGGTTGTACCCATGCCGCGGATGCGCATGTGCTCGCGAATCTCGGCCGCGATTTCCAGATCGAACTCATCCAGGGCGATAATCCGGTCGAAGCGCCGGCCCCGCGCCATCCAGGAAACGGTGTTCAGGATCTGCTCGCGGCTCAGGCCGGAGGGCATGGTGGCCAGTTCTTCCAGCGCCTCGCGCGGCCACGGGGCGTCGCGGAGCTTGTCCAGGGTGAGCAGCGTGGGCCTCACGCCCATCTCCGCGCACTGGCGCAGAAAGTCTTGCCCTTTCTCGTAGCTGGCAATACACAGAAACCGTTCGATCCCGTTGGCCATCGACCCCTCGTTGAATGAATTGACTGTCCCCACTGCTGCGGCCTCCACTCCTGAGCCCGGTCCCGCGAAAAAGGTTCCCGGCTTCCACCCCAGCGACGAAGACCCGTCGCCGTGGACCCCAGGGCTTCCACCCCAGCGACGAAGACCCGTCGCCGGGGACCCCAGGGCTTGGACTGCAAGTGAGGATAGTTCTACCATAGACGCTGCCACCCGAACCGACCGCTCTGCGCCAGGGATTGTTTACGATGCTTTCCGCAAATGAAATCGTCGAGCTGCACGATCAACGGACCCGCGCCTGGCACTACCCGCCGGAAGATCGGGCCGAAGCCATGCTGCCAGGTTTCGGCGCAGGCGCGAATCAGCAAGCGGCAGCGGATTGGCTCGGCCTGGTTGCGCGCCAGCATCGCGCCAACTTCGAACTCTGGCACATCGAGGACGAGGCCCGCGCTCCCGGCGCAACCGACGCGGAACTGGCGGGGGTGAAGCGCCGCGTGGACCTGACCAACCAGCGCCGCAACGACCTGGCCGAGGAACTGGACCGCGCGTTGCTCGACTGGCTGGAGACCCGTGGGCTGCCCAATCCGGAGGTCCAACTGCACTCCGAGTCGCCGGGCCTGATCATCGACCGGCTCTCCATCCTGGCGCTCAAGATCTACCACACGCGTGAAGAGGCCGAGCGCACCGGCGCGCCCCCAGGCCACGCCGGCCGCAACCTCGAGCGCCTGGCCATACTCGAACAGCAGCGCGCCGACCTGGCCGGCTGCCTGGACGCGTTGTGGCTCGGGACGCTTGCCGGGACGCGGCGCTTCAAGATCTATCGCCAGATGAAGATGTACAACGA
>DASWZM010000064.1:0-2386 GCA_036404455.1 Occallatibacter sp.
AACCCTTCTCAAATATCGGCGAGCTACGACTCTATTACGCTGCATCGATGCCATTCCAAATATTCCCGGAACTGTAAAACTTTGGGAGTCTCCCCGGCAAAGCCGGGGGGTTTCCCATTGGACTAAAATCAATCTATGTTAAATCGACACGATCCGTTAAGTGCCTCGGCCCCTGTGGCCGTGGCCGAACCCGCAACCCCCAACCCCGCAACCGCCCCCGTGCAGACGCCTGCCCGGGGCGGCCTCAAAAAGGTCCAGCTTGGCGGTATCGCCAAGAAGAAGGATGACACCAGCACCAAATACCCGGTCTATCCCGATGCGGATGGCTCCGCCGCCGAACTGGCCGCCCGCATCGCTGAGCGCCAGGAACAGTTTGACGCCCTCAAATCCGCGCTGGAGACCGACAAAGCCGAATTGGCCCGGGTCAAAATCCGGCCTTGGTATCTGCGCCACTTCCACCGCAAGACCTCCGTGCCCAGTTCCGTGCTGGTCCACTGGCAGGTCCCGGGCGACCCCCAGGCCGGCACTCCCGACCGGACCGGGACCGTTCGCGTCACCGTCAAGGAGCAGTATTATTCCTTCCCCACCGAGGATGCCTTCGTCCCGATCTTCGGCGATCAGGTCGAGAAATACTTCCGCCAGTCCTTCGAGTTGAAGGTGGATGGGGACAAACTGCCGGGCCAGACCCGCGGCGAAGAGTTCCTGGCGAAGCTCCAGGCGCTGTTTGCCGAGTATGATTGCTCGGACGCCCTCGAAGCCAAAGAGTGCGTCGTCCCGGTGGACAACTTCAAGGCGCTGCGCTTGGCCGAGATGGACCTGGCGCAGTCCCTGGCGCTGGAGAACGTCGGCGACAAAGGGCTGACCGAATGCTCCGTCAGCACCAAAGGCACCCGCGGCAAGTAGCACATCCCGCCTCGTGCCCGGCTCCGAAGTCGGAACGGGCACGAGGCTCATTCCATACCTCCAATCGCACTATGGGCATGATGAAAAACTATTTGTTAAACCTCCTCTCCCTCTGCTCCGACGAGCAGTTCGGGCAGGACGCCGTCGAGTGGGCCATCGTCAGTGGCCGCCTCAAGCTGACGTATGACCTGGAAAAAGACCTCTGCCTGATCATGGGCCCGCCCGGCCAACCCGAAACCGGGCAATATCCGGCCCTGGTCGAAGCCTATCAGCGCATCGCGCAGCAGAACCAGGAGTTGCTCCTCGAGAGCTACCAGCCGCTCCTGGAAGAACTCAACCGCACTCTCCCCCTCGCCGTATGAACGGAGAAACCTTCATGCTGCTTTGGTCGGTCGGCTGCATTCTCTTGGCCTTCTGCGTCCATGTCACCGCCGGCCCGCGTAAAATCAAATATGCAACCCATCGTCGTCATCGAAGTTGAAGGCGGCGGCGTGCAGTCCGTCTTATATCTCGCTGGTGGTGATTGGGGGGTGAGGTGGTGCGCGAGCTTCGCAGCAGGCGCCAGGCCCAAACCGAGAGACAGGCGGCGAGCAACGTCAGCAAAATGAAGAACGGATCTTTGGCCAGGCGCGGCCCCTCCGCGAACAGAATATGGGCCAGCGTGATCAACGCAAAGATGATGCCCGTGGTGGTGAGACGAACGCTCGGAGCGCGGAGGTTACGGCAGGGGCTTGCGAAGGCGAAAGAACTGCTGAGGGCCGTTGGTGGTTGGGACCGACCGCCCGAAACAGCCGTTGCTGAGCGGATAGGGTCCGGCGACGGTCTGCCAGACGCCGGCGGGCGGCAGGCCGGTGCAGGTCTCGAGGTTGAAGCCGGCGAAGTTGGTCGGCCAGGAGAGGGCCAAGGCATTGGACCCCAGGATACAGCCCAGCTTCGGGCCGGTCGCCGGCACGCCGACGTACTGCAGCCGATAGAAGTTGGCCGGCTGTGACTGAATCAGCGGCTCGCGATACTCGTAAACGCCGCCGTTGAGCACGTAGGGGCCGCCCAGCGGCGACCAGGCGGCGGACCGGGAGAGGTCGGTCCCGGACAGCAGGATGAAGCCGGCGTTATTGGTGGCCGGCCAGCGCACGGTGAAATCCGCCCCCTCGCGCCAGGCGGCAAGCCGCGGCGCAAACTCCCCGGCTCCAAACAGCTCCAGGTCGAAACTGAGGCTGGCCTGAGAGGGAGAAAACCTGTGGACTTCCGCCGCCACGACGTTGGTGCCGGCAGGGAGACAGGCAATCGGAACGGTGGCCGGAAAGTAGGTGGACATGGAGTCGCCGACCACGGAGTTGGTCGCCTGGGTCAGGAAAGAGATCGGCCCTGAGGGCAGGTTGGTGCGCAAAATCTCCTGGCCGTTGAGCCACACGATGGCGCCGTCAACCCGGTTGAGCCGCAGGTTGAGGTTGGTGTAAAGCACGTTGGCGGGCACGACGAAGGC
>DASWZM010000065.1:0-2218 GCA_036404455.1 Occallatibacter sp.
CGCCGGCAAAATCTTCCTCAAGGAAAACGTTGACCGCCGCCGCTGGACCGCCGCCGTCCTGGTCTGCATCGGCGTCTATTTCCTGGCACACTAATCGTGATCCCTAAGTCCTGTTCTTAGAGCATTTTCACCGATAGTGTAGGGTCATGGGTGCCCCACCCTCGCCGCGTCTTGGTTTTTGCGGCTAGGGTGGGACAGCACGATGCCCGCATTGCGGGAACAGTGGAAATGCTTTAGTACCGGCTAACCGAGGGATCGACCTCCATCGCCCAGGCGTCGATGCCGCCCCGCAGCGACTGCGCCTGCTCAAACCCCTGGTCGCGCAGCCACACCGTCGCACTCATCGACCGCATGCCGTGGTGGCACACCACCACCAGCCGCTCGTCGGGGTCCAGTTCCTGGTGGGCGCGCCCCGGCACGTCGCCCATGGGCATCTCCACGCTGCCCTCGATCCGCGCCGTTGCAAACTCCCACGGCTCGCGCACATCGATCAGCCTGGCTTTGCCGTCGCCCAGAAGCGCCGCAGCCTCGGCCGGCGAGATCTCGTAGTTGAGCATCGCTCCAGTTTAATCCGCAATCAACCCATCAGTGCGGCAGCCTCTGGAATAGACCCTCGTACCATTGCATTGCCCAACAAAGTAGTCTTGAAGAGATGCCTCCGATTCTCAACGCGCAGTCCATCACCAAACAATTCGGCGCCACGCCCCTGTTTCGCAACATCTCCCTCACCGTCGAGGACGGCGACCGCATCGGCCTGATCGGTCCCAATGGGGCTGGCAAGTCCACGCTGCTGGCGGTCCTGGCCGGGCTCGTCGAACCGGACTCCGGCGAACTGGCGGTGCGCAAGCGGGCTCGAACTGCCTATGTCCCCCAGGACTCGCACTTTGCCCCCGGCCTTACCATCCGCCAAGTTCTGGAGCAGGCCCTTGCCGCCGACCACGTGAACGAAGCCGAACGCGAGGGCCGCCTGCGCGAACTTTCCGGCCGCGCCGGCTTTGCCGATCTCAACTTCGAAGCCGCCGCACTCTCCGGTGGATGGAGCAAGCGGCTGGCCATCACAGAGGCCACGGTCATCGAGCCGGAAGTCATGCTCCTCGACGAGCCCACAAACCACCTCGACCTGGCCGGCATCGAGTGGCTCGAAGAACTGCTGCGCACATCTTCCTTTGCCGCCGTCACCGTCAGCCACGACCGCTACTTCCTCGAATCCACTTCCAGCCAGATCGTCGAGCTGAATCGCGTCTTTGCCGACGGTCTGCTCCGCGTGAAGGGCAACTTCAGCCACTTTTTGGAAGAAAAACAGGCCTATCTCGAATCGCAGAACCGCCAGCAGGAGAGCCTGCGCAACCGCGTCAGGACCGAAATCGAATGGCTGCGCCGCGGCCCCAAGGCCCGCACCACCAAGTCCAAAGCCCGCATTGACACCGCCAACGACCTGATCGGCCAGTTGGCCGCCATGGACAGCCGAACCACCGTCAACACGGCCGGAATCGAATTCGATGCCAGCCAGCGCAAGTCCAGGCGCCTGGTCGAATTCCACAATGTGGCTTGCGATGTCCCCGGCGACTTTTCCAGCGGTGAAACGCCCCCGCAACATGGACATCAGGAGCCCGGCGAACCCCAACCGGCGCGGCGCCTCTTCTCCGGACTCAACTTCATCCTCACCGCGGGCATGAAAGTCGGTCTTGTCGGACCGAACGGCAGCGGCAAGACTTCCCTGCTGCGCCTGCTGCGCGGAGAAATCGAGCCCGCCGAAGGAACAATTCGCCGTGCGGAAGCCTTGCGGCTGGTCTACTTCAGCCAGATGCGCGAACTGGACGAGAACCTGACCCTCCGCCGCGCCCTCGCCCCGGAGGGCGATGGCGTCATCCACCAGGGACGCACCGTGCACGTGGCCAGTTGGGCGGCCCGTTTCCTGTTTACCGGCGAGCAGCTCAATCAGCCGGTCCGCAACCTCTCCGGCGGCGAGAGGGCGCGGGTGCTGATCGCCAAGCTCATGCTCGAGCCCGCCGACGTTCTTCTACTCGACGAGCCGACCAACGATCTCGACATTCCCACGCTCGAAATCCTTGAAGAGAACCTCCTCGACTTTCCCGGCGCGCTGGTCCTGGTCACCCACGACCGGTACCTGCTGAACCGCGTCTCCTCAACCGTCCTGGGCCTCGACGGCCGCGGCCACACTGGCCGTTTTGCCGACTATGCGCAGTGGGAAGACTGG
>DASWZM010000066.1:0-7755 GCA_036404455.1 Occallatibacter sp.
GCGAGCGGGTCCTCCTTGTGGATACCGCGGCCTTTGGGCTGTTGCCCTTTTTCTTCGGCGCCCGCGATCAGCGGCCCGGCCTGTTGAGGACCTTCACCCCTCCCGCCGGCAGCAGCGTCGAACCCATCCAAATGGTGACCATCGATCCTGAGGGCCTGGGCCCCGAGACCGCCGGCCAGGAGAACCTGAGCGGCGAAATCGCAAAATTTGCCCGTGGCGTCAGCCGCGTGATCGTCGACCTGGCCACCGCCTCCGGCGGAACCACCCGGCGGATCATGCGCATGGCGCCCATGGTTCTGGTGCCGGTGGTCCCCGACATGAATTCGGTGGTCAGCGTCAGCTCCATCGACGCCTTCTTCGAGCGCAACGGCAGCCCGGCCGCCAGGCACGCGTTGCCCCATTACGTGCTGAACCAGTTCGATGCCTCTCAGCCGCTGCATCTCGACGTCCGCGAGGTGCTGCGCGAGCAGTTGGGTGACCGGCTGCTGCCCTTCGCAATTCGCCGCACCCCGGCCATGAGCGAGGCGTTGGCAGAGGGGATGACGGTGATGGATTACGCTCCCAATTCCCCGCTGGCAGAGGACTTTGACACCCTTGCAGAGTGGGTCAGGAGCCTCTCTGCGCCCTTGAGCGCCAGCTATCACGGCGTGCGCTGGAGTGAACGATAACGGCAACGGGTCTTTGGCGGGATATTCGCATTCGCGAACCACCCGGCATGTTCCGCTTTTACCGCGCATGCCCCTCTGCTCCCTTCGTGTTATACCTCCCAATCGCTACGCATGCTACAGTTTCGGTCAGGAGAACCCTGTGAGCCTCATGGACTTCCTTGCCAAGCAGTTCATCGCCGTTATCGAGTGGAACGAACCCCAGGACGGCATCCTTGCCTTCCGCTATCCCATGCAGGACCTGGAAATTCAGAATGGCGGCAAGCTGACCGTGAGCGAGTCGCAGGTAGCCGCCTTCGTCAACGAAGGCAAGATCGCCGACATCTTCGGCCCCGGCCTGCACACGCTCAATACGCGCAATCTCCCCATCCTCACCGACCTGATGAACTGGGACAAGGACTTCGAGTCGCCCTTCAAGTCCGAGGTCTATTTCTTCTCCACGCGCCGGCAGATGGACCAGAAATGGGGCACGGCGACGCCCATCACCATCCGCGACAAAGAGTTCGGCGCCGTCCGGTTGCGCTGCTTCGGCATTTATAACTACCGCATCGCCAACCCGAAGATATTCTTCAACCAGGTGAGCGGCACTAGAGAGTGCTATTTCGCCGCCGACCTCCAAGGCCAGTTGCGCGACACCATCCTCGCCCACATGACCGCGGCCTTTGCCAACAGCAACCTGCCGTTCCTCGACCTGGCCGCCAATCAGGCCGCGCTCGCGGAAAAGATCAGCGAACAGGTCAAGCCCTCCTTCGCCGCGCTGGGACTGGAGCTGAACCAGTTTGTGGTGGAGAATGTCTCTCTTCCCGACGAGCTGGCCAAGGTCCTCGACCAGCGCATCGGCATGAGCATGGTCGGCGACGTGGGCCGCTATACCCAATACGCCGCGGCAGAGTCGCTGGACCTGGCTGCCGCCAATACAGGGGGAGGCGCTGGAGTGGGTATGGGCCTGGGAGCGGGCGCGGCGGTAGCGCAGGTGCTGGCAACCTCGCTCAAATCGCCTGTTGCTGCGCCGCTGGGTGCCGCGGTCATCTCAGCTCCAGCCGCTGCGGACTCCAAGTTCTGCATCGAGTGCGGAAAGCCCATCCCTGCGCGGTCCAGGTTCTGCGCGGAGTGCGGAAAACCACAATGAACTGTCCCTCCTGCGGCGCTCCCATGCACCTCAAACCGGATATGGACAGCTTCCGGTGCGACTACTGCCAGAGCGTCTATTTCCCGGAGAAGGAGGACGACGGCGTGCGCGTTCTCGGTGAGCCGTCCGATCAAGCCTGCCCCTTGTGCAACCTCCCTCTGGTGCTGGCCGCCATCGCCAAAGTCCGCATTCTCTACTGCACCGCATGCCGCGGCATGTTGATTCCCATGCCGGCCTTCGCGGTCCTGGTCGACGAATTGCGGGCAGGGCAGGGAAGCGAGATCGTGCAGACTGCTCCTGACAGCGGGGATTTAAGCCGCAAAATCGACTGCCCCCAGTGCCACGAACGCATGGATACCCATTTCTACTCCGGCCCCGGCAACGTAATCATCGACTCCTGCGAAAAGTGCTGCCTCATCTGGCTGGATCGCGGCAAGCTGATGCACATCGTTCACGCTCCCGACGAACGCATCCCGGAAGGTGCGGAGCTGGTTTGACCTGCCGCGCCCGCGGCCATAAGCTCCGCCGCAATCCTCCCCGGCGTCATCGCCTCTTATGTTGCAAAGACTGAGAACAACAAAAGGGCAAATTCATGCGTTGCTCACGGGGCGGAGCCCTGCGCATACCGGCCCTGGCTTCAGCTGGAGAGGTTTTCCACAGAAAAATGAATAAATTTAAGTTTTTCTATTGCAATGTTTAAATATATTGAGTATTGTTCTCCTTGTAGTTGAGAAACGAGATTCGGTAGTTGAGAAACGAGATTCGCTGCCGATGACCCCAATCTCCAAACCCGCTTCCGACTGGCAAGACCTCCTGCATGTGGCCCAGGGCTGTTCGCTGGTGGTCGAGCGCGTCCGGCTGCCTGAGAAGCAGATTGCCATCGAGGGCGAGTTCGTTCTTCCCGAGCTGGCCCGGCTCAGCCTGGAAGACCAGGTGTTCATCATCGCCTTTCTCCGCTCCCACGGTTCAATCAAGGATATGGAGCAGACCTTTGGCGTCAGTTATCCCACCATCAAGGCCCGGCTCAACCGCATCTCCGGCCAACTGCAGTTCATCGAAACCAACCCGTCTCCATCCCGCGCGGAGGTGCTGGAGCGGCTCAACAGCGGCGAGATCACCGCCGAAGAGGCCATCCGCGCACTGGAGGCTCTCAAGTGACTCCCAACTTCGCCGTCATCGCCATTCAAACTCCGCACTGGCACATGCCCCGGCTCTGGATTCCGATCTTCTTGTTGTGGATTCCGGTCATCCTGCTTTCGCCGATCATCTTTCTGGTCCTCGTGGCCGTCGCCACTGCTGCCAGAACCAATATCTGGCGCCTGATTGCCATCGTCTGGGGCATTGTTTGCAGCCTGCCCGGAATCCATGTCCATGTCCGCACGGAAGGCAACCAGATCCTGGTTCGCATCCTCTAGACCGGACGCCGGCTGCGACACAAATGCCGGGTGCCCCACCGGGGCGCCCTCTGTGCCCCGCGTTCTTGTTTTTGCGGCTAGGGTGGGAAACCACAAACCCGAACCGTTGACCCGCTCACAGGGAGGAATGCAATGAACGAGAATCGCCGTCAAATTCTGGAAATGCTGGCCGCCGGCAAAATCACAGCTGGCGAAGCCGAGCGCTTGATCGCCGCCCTCGAATCGGGATCAGGCACAACCGTGGAGCAACATTCAGGTTCCACAGCCGGCGCCAACGGAAGCAATGGCGTCACCGTAAAGACCCGTGCGAAATACCTGCGCGTGCTCGTCGAAGCCGACGAGGAGATGACCGGCCTGAAGGGGCCGACCTCTGTAAACGTCCGCGTGCCCATGCAGTTGCTGCGCGCCGGAGTGCGCCTGGCCAGCCTCATTCCCGCCCAGGCCCATGAGCAGTTCGACGAAGCGCTCAACCGGCACGGCGTACCTCTGACCCTGTCGCAGATCAAGCCGGAAAACCTCGAGGAGCTCATCGACCACCTCGAGGATTTGACCGTGGACGTGAACGGCAGCGAAGGAAACAAGACCAAGGTCCGGGTGTTCTGCGAGTAGGCACGCACACCGCTGCGGACCGGAGAATTTGAAACATCATTCAAGCCGGGTGAATCGGAGGACACACGATGACAACTCTTGCCATGCGAAAACCCCACGCCGACCGCGGCATCGAAGGCCTGGCCGCGAAATGGTATGCAGCCAACACCGCCGAGATGATGAGGGAATACATCGACCTTGCGCGCCGCATCTCCACCCAGCTCCCGCAAGGCTGCTCCGTCCTGGAAGTAGCTCCGGGGCCGGGCTACTTCTGCATCGAACTGGCGAAGCTGGGCTCGTACGCAATCACCGGGCTCGACATCAGCCACGCCATGGTCAGGATAGCGGCCAAAAAGGCAGTCGAAGCCGGCATGAAGGTGGGCTTCCAGCAAGGCTCTGCGTCCAACATTCCTTTTCCGGCTGGCAGCTTCGACTTTATCCTATGTCGGGCAGCGTTCAAGAACTTCGCCAGGCCCGTCGAAGCTCTGCAGGAGATGTTTCGGGTGCTGAAGCCCGGCGGCCGCGGCCTCATCATCGACCTCAAGCGAAATGCTTCGCCTCAGGAGGTCAGTCGCGCGGTTGACGCCATGGGGTTGTCCTGGTTCAACCGGGTGCTGACCAAGCTGGCCTTCAGGACCATGCTGATCAGGAGCGCTTACACCAAAGAGGAGTTCCAGCAGATGCTGGCGCAGGCAAGCTTCCGCAGCGTGGAGATCGACGAGAACGATATGGGCCTTGAGATCTGGATGACGAAGTAGGCCGCTCTACACCCGGCGCACCGGCTTCTGCATCGGGACCACCTGCACGGTCACATCGCGGACCTCGGAGAGAAAGCGGTTGAGCACCGAGCCGCCCCACAGGATATCCCAGCGCGAGCGCGCCGACTGGCCGAAAACCACGTGGGAGATGCTCTCCTGCTGGGCAAAACGGATCAGGGCGTCGGAGACGTTGCGGTCGGTCAGCGTCACCACCTGCGCGCCCAGGTCGCGGGCCATGCGCTGGTACTCCTCCAGCCGGTGGTAAGCCTCGGGGTCGCCGTGGCCCTTGTCGTCCGGACGGTTTACATAAACGGCGTACCAGTTGCTGGCCAGGCGGCCGGCCACGCGCGCGCCCACCCGTAATAGCCGTTCGGTGCCCGGCCGGGCGCTCAGGCACACCATCACCTTCTCCGGGATCGGCGCCTGTTCCAGCCCCTGGATGCGGCGATATTCGGCGGCGCGGTTGCCCACCTGCTCGGCGGTGGTGCGCAGGGCCAGCTCGCGCAGCATGTTCAGGTTGCCCTTGCGGAAGAAGTTGGCCAGCGACTGCTCCACCTTCTCCGGCGCATAAATCTTGCCTTGGCGCAGACGCGCACGCAGCTCGTCCACGGTCACGTCCACGTTCACCACCTCGTCGGCCCGCTTGAGGAAACTGTCGGGGACGGTCTCGCGGATGGTGGTGTTGGCCGAGCGGCTGACGGCGTCGTTCAGCGTTTCAAGGTGCTGTATGTTCACCGCCGTCATCACGTTGATGCCGGCATCCAGCAGTTCCAGCACATCTTCGTAACGCTTGCGGTTCTTGCTGCCGGGGACGTTGGTGTGGGCCAGCTCGTCCACCACCACGGTGTTGGGATGGCGGGCCAGAATCGCATCCACGTCCATCTCTTTCAGATTCACGCCGCGATAGGGAATCACGCGCTGGGGCACAATCTCCAGGTCGCGAATCCGGTCTTCCGTTTCTTTGCGGCCGTGGGCCTCCACCAGCCCAATCACCAGGTCCACCCCCTGCTGGTGAACCAGGTTGTAAGCGTCGTTGAGCATGTCGTAGGTCTTGCCCACGCCCGGCGCCGCGCCGATATAAATGCGCAGCCTGGCGGGTTCCTGCTGAGTTTCCAGTTGCAGCTCGGCCATGGCTCAGCCCACCTCGACGGGATGACGGATGGATTCCACCGCCGCCACGGGAAGCGTAAACCGGAAGGTGGCTCCGTGGCCCAGCCGGCTCTCCACGGCGATCTGCCCGCCCAGCGACTCCACCAGCCGCCGCACCAGCGCCAGCCCCATACCCGTGCCGCTCTCTGAAAATGGGTTGAAGCGGTCGAAGATCGTGCTCAGCCGCTCCGCCTCGATGCCCCGCCCGGTGTCGTGCACGCTGAACTGCACAAATTCCTTGATCTCCTCGGCGGCCAGCAGAATCTCGCCCTCCGGCGGTGTGTACCGGATCGCATTGGACAGCAGGTTGTCCAGGATGGAGCGCAGCGCCCGGCGGTCGGCCTCCACAACGGACAGGTCGGCGTAGGCGCGCACCTCCACGCGGATGTGCTTGCGCGCGGCTTCGTCGCAAAAGCGGTCGCGCGCCTCGGTCAGGGCCTGCAGCGGCCGCAGCCGCTCCAGTTTCAGCTCCCGCTTGCCGGTGTCCAGTTCGGCCACTTCGATCAGGTCGCCCATAAGATCGTCCAGCTTCTCTGACTCCTTGCCGGCCGCGGCCACCAGTTCCGCCTGCAACGGCTGCAACTCCCCGCCAAAGCCCTGGCTCAGTGCATACAGCCCGCGCCGCAACTGCATCAGCGGATCGCGCAGCTTGCGGCTGGCCACGGTGATGAACTGTGTCTTGAAGCGGTCGGTGTCCTGCAGCGTGGTCACGTCTTCCAGAGTAGTCACCGAGCCCAGCAGCCGCCCTTCCGAGTCGCGCATGGGCGTGGTCCGCAGCCTGAAGCTGCGCTCCTGCTTGCCGATGCGCATGGGCAGCATGGACGCTTCGTCCTCGGTGGCCACCGCCTTCTGCATTTGAACGGCATCGCGGATGGCGCTCAGAATCTTGTCCCCGCCTGGCGTATTGGCCAGCGCCATGCGGTCGGTGACCGCTTCGCCCAATAGCTCGCTTGCCGCCTGGTTCACCTTCAGCACGTGGCCCTTGCCGTCGGTCACGATGATGGGCTCGAAGATCGATTGCAGCACGGCGTCCGATAGTTGGAACTCCATCTGCCGCCGTCCCGCCGCGGTGTCGCGCAGTTCCCTCAGCCGCACTGCCAGCCGGTTCAACTCCACCGCGATCACCCCAAAGTCGTCGCGGCTGCTCCACTCCACCCGGTGTTCCAGGTTGCCCTGCGCGATTCTGCGTGCGTCGCGGGCCAGCATGTGGATGGGCCGCAGCACAAAGTAGACGGTCCCCAACTCCACCAGCAGCACCGCCGCCACAATCACCCAGGCCAGCTTCATCTGCCCCGCCGCCTGCAATGCGCGGTGCGTGGCAACCACCAGCCCCAGCGTCAGGCAGGCAAGCAGCACACAGCCGAGAATCAGTCGCTGCGAAAGGTTGAGCATGGCCCGGTCTCCGCGCCGGCAGTTGCATTTACTTTAGTCTATGCGGTTTAGCCGGGCAGAGCGCTCCAGGAAAAGGCCAAAGCCCTCATCCGGCTCCCCTTACCGGGGTCGAATCATGCTTGAGAGGCAACACAACCATTGTCGCGGAAACTGCCCCGGTGCGCAAAGATACGGCTTTCCCAAGCGCTGGGCTTCGGCTGGCCGGCTCTTTGACCGCAAGCCAAAGAACCTGCATTCCCCGCGCCATGCGGTTCGCTGAATGACCAGGCGACTTTACGACAACCGAGAACCCCTGCTGGCGGCAACGGCGTTTATAAGGACTCATCCGGCAAGGCCTGGATTTGGTACGATCGAAGGTTATGTGGATATGCGCTTTGATCTGTTGGCGCCAACTGATACTGATACCCTCTGAGTTGCCTGTCTCTCATAGCGATCGAGAGGCGCAATCCGGTGGCAGGGAATTTGAGCCGGATTCTCTCCAAAGTGGGGCAAAAAGAGCGAAACGCTCCGGCTCGCATTCCCTTCACGTTTAGAAGTTGAACTTAAGTGCTCCCTGCAGAATGCGGGGCGGCGCCGCGCTGATCGCATTGCCGAATGTCGAGCTGCCGACGTTGCCATCGACTGAGCTTGGTCCGTTGAACTGTGTGTGGTTGAAGACG
>DASWZM010000067.1:0-8685 GCA_036404455.1 Occallatibacter sp.
GTACGTAAACCCAACAGAATCAACCTGGGCTTTAGCCCCCGAGGGAATGCTGGCTTCAGTGAAGGGTCCGGGCTTCAGTGAAGGGTACGGGCTTCAGTGAAGGGTACGGGCTTCAGCCCGTACGTAAACCCAACAGAATCAACCTGGGCTTTAGCCCCCGAGGGAATGCTGGCTTCAGTGAAGGGTACGGGCTTCAGCCCGTACGTAAACCCAACAGAATCAACGTGGGCTTTAGCCCCCGAGGGAATGCTGGTTCTGCAAGAAGGACCTGCTCAGAGCTTTCCTGGTCTGCATCGCCATATGGCTGAAGCAAAAGCGAGGAACCGGCGAGGGCAGCGAGATTCTCGAATCGGGCGTTCGATCTTTCGTAGCGCGTGGCTGGACGCCGGGATTGCTTGCGTTTGCGGAAGCAGCGTTCGATACGTATCGCTGCTTGACGAGCTGCTGGTCATGCGCGGGAACGAATCATTGATCGGAGATCGCCGGCCTGCCGATTCCCAAAACCCAAACCGACCGGATAAGATGGGGAGACTCCATAACCTGAGGGCCTGAATGCCATCTCGACTCTTCTCGCTGATCGCACTGATGTGCCTGTCGTCCACCCTCCACGCCCAATCGGAGGCACCCGCGCGTTTCCAGATATACGGTGGCTATACTTACCTCTCCAACTCCTTGAATGGAGTACCCGGATCCCGCCATGCGCTGAACGGATGGGATGCCGCCGTCGGCTTTCCCTCCTGGCACGGCTTGCGCTTCAAGGTTGACACCTTCGGATACCGGGGGACCAACCTGGGCGCGCAGGAAAGCCCTTACTTCGTTATGGGTGGCGCGCAATACAACTGGCGTATCGGAAGAGAATCCGTCTTTGTCGAGGGATTGGGGGGAGACGGCGGTGTGGGCAGATATTGGGGGGCAAACAAATCACCCGGCGAAACCGCGGCGTTTTCAAGCCTCCTCGGTGGCGGACTGGACACACAGCTCACGCGGCACATCGCTTTCCGCGTGAGTGGCGGCTATCAGTATGCCTATTTCGCCCTCGCCGAAGGAAAATACCTTACCCCATACCGGATCCCCGGTCTGCCCACCAATTTCGGCCGCATCTCCAGCGGATTGGTCTGGCAGTTCTAGAGCCTGTTATTAACTTTCCCGCGAGTGGCGTTGCGGACGAAAATCGGGCCAGACGAGGCGGAATCCGAAGGCTGTGGTGGGTCCACAAGCGAGGATAACAACGAAGTATGGCCCGATTTGCGCCGCAACCCGGAGGGCTGGGGCCAATTTTCCCCATTTCTTCGTCACTCGTCGCTCGAAGATACTCCATCTTCGTCGCCGCTCGCTTCTCGAACTGGGAAAAATTGGCTCCCAGCGCCACCCGCGGGAAAGTTAATAACAGGCTTTAGTGTCCCGTCTCTAAAGAACGCAACAAAACACGCTGTCATCCTGAGCGGAGTTTGGCGCGTCTTTTGCGCCAAATGGAGTCGAAGGACCTGCGTTTTGGGCGCTTGCACAACCAAACCGGCCCCAGCTTATTGCAACGGATTTCTGAGTCACCACACTAGGCCGTATAGCCATATAGCCAAAGCAAAAGTGAGGTGCAGGCGAGGCCAGTGGCTCATGACCTATGGCTTCTTGCACTGCAAGTAATCATCGACAGCCTGTTTCCAGGCTTTTGCTGCATCAAACGGAGAAACCAGCGGATTATTCCCTGGATTGGTCCCCGGCAACGGGGCCCCCAAGGCATTCCAGTAAGCAGCCAATCCGTGTGAAATCATATACGTAGGAAAATAGGCCGGAGGACTCATGCTCTCCAGGTCCGAACAGTACTTTGCTTTAAGAGAGTCGTTGCCGTTCATCTGCTTGACCCGTTCCCTGAAGGCAGCCACTTTCGTTTGGTCCAGCGGTTTAAGGTACATTTCCGGCAGCAGGTACGCAACATCGTGAGCGGTCGCATCCTTTACCCGCAAAATATCGAACCGTCCGTACGCGCCCGCCAAAGCAGAGAGGAATAAACCTTCGTCGTACTTCTGCTGATCGATGCAGCTTGCAACGTCCTTGTACAACTCGATGGGCGTCAACTGGCCGTTGAGCCCATCTCTTCCAATACAACCAATGCTCGCCTGTGCCAGTTGCGCGAGCGCTTTTTGGGCGTTAGCATCGCCCAGTTGCGCCGCCTTGCCAAGCCAGCTCACCGCCTGAGCCTTGTCCTGGGTCAATCCGCCCTTGCCGGTCAAGTACATAATGCCCAGCATCGTCATGCCGGACGCATCGCCGGCCTCCGCCGCTTTGCGAAACCAGCTCAGCGCCTGAACGTCATCCTTCGCAAGCCCGCCCCGGCCGAGCGCGTACATGGAGCCCAGTTTCTCCATGCCAGGCCCATTTCCAGCCTCCGCCGCTTTGCGCCACCAGCTCTCCGCCTGAACGTCATCCTTTGCCAGGCCGCCGCGGCCGGCCACATACATGTCGCCAAGAAATGCCATGCCGATCGCGTCGCCAGCCTCCGCTGCCTTGCGATACCATTCCACCGCCTGAGCATCGTCCTTCGCCAATCCGCCCTGGCCCGCCTCGTACATGGTCCCAAGCATCCCCATGGCTTGCGCATCGCCAGCCTCCGCCGCCTTGCGATACCAATTAACCGCCAGGCCGTCGTCCCTGGGCAGACCGCCGCGGCCAGCAGCGTACATGCCGCCGAGATTGGTCATGGCAGAAGCCTCGCCAGCCTCCGCCGCCTTGCGATACCAGTTGATCGCCTGGACGTCATCCCTGGCCAGACCGCCGTGACCATGTTCGTACATCACGCCGAGAATGGCCATGGAGCGCCGGTTGCCGGCCTCGGCGGCCTTGCGATACCATTTGGCGGCCTGGACAGGATCCTTGGGGACGCCGATACCCTTGTCATAGGCAAAGGCGACAAGATACTGAGAGTAGGCATCGCCGGCGTTCGCGCGGGCCAACAGCTGGGGGTCCATTCCTTTGGCTGGAGCTTGCGCTTGGGCCAGAAGCGACGGAGCGAACAGAGCAAGTGAAACGGCCGCGATTAGGATAGTTGCAAGGACAAGCATGATGGCGCGTTGCATCCGGCGTTTTTCCATAATGCCTCCCGAAATCGCCAATTAAGATGGCACAGATTCATCACTTCTGCTCCCTTTTTGGGGGGAGGAAATTCTCAAAACTCCGCTCAGGCCTCTTCGGCCCCAGCAAGCAGCCCCTCCACCAGCGCCGCCCACTCCTCTTCCAGCGCCGCCCGGTGGAACCGCCGCCCGGCCCGCCCGTACCAGTAGTCGGCGTTCCACGCCTCGCCCTCCTTGCGGTGCAGGTAGGCGTGAACGGCCATCCCCTCCGGTGTCTCAAGCTCGTCCACCAAACCGTGCGCGCGCGCCCAATTCCCGCGCGCGTCCCACCACAACGCCGCCAGGGTCGCTGGCAGTTCCTCTGGCGGCTCTTCTTGAGCTAGAGATGCGCGAAACTCCTCGGCTTGCATACAATCCTTGCATCACCCATCTTGTTTGTTTGGCGAACGATTATTTGCCCAACTAAAGTGATATATATCACATTCCCCGGCCATTTTAATTGATAAAAAAAGGCATCCCTCCGATGAACTGAGCAGAGCGGTTTGCAGGGGGGCTTGGGAAGCAAAGGTGATTGAGCGCCAGCCGCCCACCGCTCGGAGGTCAAACGATGGGTGTGCGTCGAACGGAAGATATTGAAGCCAGTGTTTGCCCCCCAGAGCCCAATGGTCGTATACTTAAATACGACCATTATGGTCGTAGTTTTCATTCGGGCCTCCGTTTTAGTGTCCTGCCCTTCCGGCGGCCCCTGGGAGTACGGCGCTTGAGCGTGATGAGCGAATTGAAAGTCGGTGAAACTGGGGTCCTGGTGGCCCTTGATCTTCCCGAATCCGTGCAGAACCACCTGATGCATATGGGTTTCGTCCCGGATGCGCTGGTGACCGCGCTGCGTCGCGCTCCGGCCGGCGACCCCACCGTGTACGGCGTGGACGGCATGGAAATTGCTCTTCGCCACGAGACTGCGGAGGCGATCCGCGTCCGTGCGCCTGAGACGGAAGCCGCAAACGATCCCAATGCACCCGAAGACGGCAATTTTGACTCTCCCGAACTCATCGAGGCCGCCCGATGAGCGCCTGCTGCGAAACCCCGGCCTTTGAACCACCCAAAGCTCCGCCGCCTGCGGGAGCGCTGAAAACCGTCGTCTTGATCGGGCCTCCGAACTCCGGCAAGTCCACTCTTTTCAATCGCCTGACCGGTCTCCGCCAGAAGGTCGCCAACTACCCCGGTGTCACCGTCGAACAGCGCATGGGCCTCATGGCCGGTGTAGGCCGCGACGACCTCACCCTCATCGACCTGCCCGGCGTCTACTCCCTCACCCCCTACTCTGAAGACGCCCGCGTCGCTGTCAATGTGCTGCGTGGCAAAATGCCCGGCACTCCCAAACCCGACGCAGTGCTTCTCGTCCTCGATTCCCTCCATCTCACGCGCCAACTCATGCTGGCCGCTCCGGTGCTCGCCGTCGGTCTGCCCACGCTCGTCCTGCTCAACATGAGCGACCTGATGGAAGGCCGCGGCGGCCACATCGACTCGCTCAAGCTGGCCCGCGAACTCGGCGCGCCCGTTGCCCAGATCAGCGCCGTCCATGGAACCGGCCTGGATGCCGTTCCCCTCTTCCTCCATCAGCAGACCGAACGCGAAGCCGCCAAGCCGTTGGCCCTGCCCGTCCTCGGCAATGCCGCCAGCGCTCACACCTGGGCTGCCCAGGTCAGCCGCCGCACCGGCTATCAGGCCCCGCTCTCGGTTGAAGGCACGCGCAAGATCGACAACATCCTCCTCCACCCCATCTGGGGACCGCTGCTCTTTCTGGTTGTGGTCGTGGGCGTCTTTGAGGTCGTCTTCTCCATCGGACAGCCGCTCTCCGACGGTTTTGGTGACATCCTCGCCCGCATCGGCGAATTCGTCCGCCCGCTCCTTCCCGCCGGTTGGCTCCAGTCGCTCCTGCTCGACGGCGCATGGAAGGGCATCTGTTCCGTCCTCGTCTTCCTGCCCCAGATCCTGCTGCTCTTTCTCTTCATCGGCATCCTCGAAGACACCGGCTACCTGGCCCGCGCCGCCCTCATCGCCGACCGCGTCATGCGCACCATCGGCCTCAACGGCAAGGCCTTCATTCCCCTCCTCTCCGCCTACGCCTGCGCTGTCCCCGCCATCATGGCCACGCGCACCATCGAGAACCGCCGCGACCGCCTCGCCACCATCCTCGTCACGCCCTTTATGACCTGCTCTGCCCGGCTCCCCGTCTACATGCTCCTCATCGCCGCCTTCATCCCGCACATCGTCTACCTGCACGGATTTCTCGGCCTGCAGACTATCGTCATGCTCAGCCTCTATGTGGCCGGCTTTGTCGGCGCCATGACCACCGCATGGCTGCTCAAGAGCTCCATCCTCAAGTCCAGCGAAACGCCCTTCATCCTCGAGCTGCCCCAGTACCGCATGCCCACCCTGTGGACGCTGGCTCTGCGCCTCATCGACCGCGCCCGCATCTTCCTGCGCCAGGCCGGCACCATCATCCTCTGCGTCACGCTCGCCCTCTGGGTATTGGCCCATCTCCCGGTCATTCATCTCCAGAGTGGCGCCTATACCGCGCCCGAGCTGGCGGACAGCATCATCGGCCGCCTCGGCCACTTCATTGAACCCGCCATTGCTCCCCTCGGTTTCAATTGGAAGATCGGCATCGGCCTGCTCTCCAGCGTGCTCGCCCGCGAGGTCATGGTCAGCACCATGGGCACCCTCTACGGCGCCGACCCGGCAACCCAGGCCATGCATCTGCAAACTGCCCTCCACCACGACATGACCCTCGGCGGCGCGCTCGCCCTTATGATCTTTTTCGCCTTCGCCATGCAGTGCACCTCCACCATGGCCGTCGTCCGCCGCGAAACCAACAGTTGGAAGTGGCCCGCCGTCCAATTCCTCTACATGCTCGTCCTCGCCTACGGCGCAGCCTTCGTCGTCAACCACGTCGTCATGGCCATCTTCGGCTGAGCCCTCAAGTCCGGGTTCTACGCATGTCTGTTGACGAGCAAAGATAACGAAGCTATCATCGCTTCCTCCCAACAAGTACCTGGTCGCCTTACCCGTGCTGGTCGTACGCTGATCTATCCGAGAACCATGAAGGAGTTTTTCCGATGTCGACTCCACGAATCCTCACCGCCCTTGCTTTTCTCGCTCTCTCGCCGCTCCTCAACGCGCAAACGCCCCCCACCTCCTACACCATCACGGAAGGATCCCCCGGCTCCGCCGCCGGAACCATGACCGTTTATCGCAGCGGCACGCTGGCCGTCATCGAAACAAAGCAACCGGCTCAGTCAGGCGGAATCCCGGCCCACCGCTCCCTCACCCTCTACGACCTGAAAGCGGGCGTTTCCCATACCTGGGACCCCGCCGTCACCCCCATCTCCTGCAGCGCCGGCACCTTCTCCGGAGACTGGGGCGATCCATTCGCATCCACCGCCGAAATCACCGCCGGCATCGCCAAGGGTGACTTGAAGCCCGCTGGCGCTGAGACCGTCAACGGTATTCCCACCAAGGTCTATACCGGCGCCGCATCGGGCATGAACATCAAAGCCTGGCTCGATCAGAAGGACGGCCTGGTCATCAAGTCCGGCTTCGGCGCTCCCGGCAGCCCCATGACCTTCATGGTCGACATTCGCAGCATCTCCTTCGCCACGCCCCCGGCATCGCTCTTCGTCCTGCCCGCCGCCTGCGCCTCCGTCCATCCGCCACCCACAGCAGCCGAGCTTATGGCTGCCGAAACCGGCGACAGCGGCGCCAACTTCGTCAACGCCATCTACGGCCCTGGCTCCAAAAACTCCTGCTCCATCGTCATCCGCGTCGTTGCCGCCAAGACCATGGCTCCCATCAACCGCAAGTTCCAGGTGGCCATTGACACCACCTACAACCAGGACAGCCCCAACCCGCCGCACTACCAATTTGGCGTGGGCAACGATGGCACTTCAACGTTTTCCGGAGGCGGCCTTCACGAGATCACCAATCAGGTCCACAACGGCATGCTCCGCATCGACAATCCGCCCGCTTACTTCAACCTGGGCGTGAACATTCCCACGCCCAACCACGGCGCCGACGTCGGTCTCATCTACCGCCAGTGCTTTGCCCCCACAACCATGCTGTACTTTGTCGTCAAAGACCCCAGCAACCCCGCCAACGGCGGCGACTGGCTCTATGCCAAAGCCGGCAAATACGCCGCCCTCCCGGCGCACTGAGCATCGTCTTAGAACTCCTGCCGATAAAGCTGGGCGCCCCAGGTCTCGATTCTGAGACCTGGGAAGACAAAGCCATCCGCCTTCTGGCCGCACTTATGAGAAACTGGAAGAGCAGAAGTTCTCCGGGCGCAGCCCGCTTGCGCGCGCCCCAACCACGACTCAACTCCAGCCCCAACCGGCCCGCCGGGGTCCCCACGGACAGGCGGGCACCCTCTGGGTGGTCCGTGGGGTGGAGGCCGGAGCCGATACCCAACTGCGGCCCGCACATAGGAACCAGAACAAGAATGCTCAGCGTCAGCAACGTCACCATGCGCTACGGCTCGAAGGTACTCTTCGAGGATGTCAGCGTCAGCTTTGTTCCCGGCCGCCGCTACGGCCTCACCGGTCCCAACGGCTCCGGCAAGACCACCTTCATGAGCATCCTCAGCGGCGATCTCGATGCGCAGAAGGGCACTGTCGTGCGTCCCCGCAAGTTCGGCGTCCTCCGCCAGGACCAGTTCGCCTTTGACGCCTATCGCGTCATCGACACTGTCATCATGGGCAACAAGCCTCTCTGGGCCGCCCTCGAAGAGCGCGACCGCATTTACGAGAAACCTGAACTCTCCGACGCTGACGGCATGCGCCTGGGCGAACTTGAAGGCACCATCGGCGACGAGGACGGCTACACCGCCGAGGCCGACGCCGCCGTCCTCCTCGATGGCCTCGACATCCCCGAGCCCCTCCACGAGCGCCGCATGGGCGAGCTCCAGGGCGGCCAGAAGGTTCGCGTCCTGCTCGCCCAGGCCCTCTTCGGCAAGCCCCAGGCCCTGCTCCTCGACGAGCCCACCAACTACCTCGATCTCGATTCCGTTCACTGGCTCCAGGACTTCCTCAACACCTACGACGGCACCCTCATCGCCATCTCCCACGACCGCCATTTCCTCAACAGCGTCACCACCCACACCGCCGACATCGACTACCAGACCGTCATCACTTACACCGGCGGCTACGACGACATGGTCATGGCCAAGACGCAGATTCGCTCCACGCTCGAGTCGCAGAACGCCCAGCGCGAGAAGAAGATCGCCCAGCTCAACGACTTCATCGCCCGCTTCTCCGCCGGAACCCGTTCCTCCCAGGTCACCAGCCGCCGCAAGGAAGTCGAGCGCCTGCAGACCAACGACCTCGCCCGCTCCAATATCGCGCGCCCCTACATCCGCTTCGACCAGGTCCGCCCCAGCGGCAAGCACGTCCTCGAATTCAAGCATCTCACCAAGTTCTACGGCGGCCTCAAGGTCCTCGACGGCTTCACCGCCAACGTCATGCGCGGCGAAAAACTCTGTCTAATAGGCCGCAACGGCGCCGGCAAGACCACTCTCCTCAAGAGTCTTCTATCGAAGTACCCAGGCCTCGCCGACCCGGACTTC
>DASWZM010000068.1:0-5879 GCA_036404455.1 Occallatibacter sp.
GCAAAGATTGCGAGGGTTTGGTGCGCGATAAGGCTGAAATTCGTCTTCGAAATCCGGAAACAAACGAAGAACTTTGCCCATGGCCTTATTCTACTCGGGGGATGAATTTGCTTCTGAGCTTTTTGTGCCTGGAAGTAGGACGAGGCTCAATTCAGGAACGCCGCACCGATTCATCCCGTGACCGGGAATCCTGACCCATTTCTTTGGCCGCCCCTTATTGTGTTTCAATAGTAGAGATGGCGATTCCCCGGAGGTCGACGGTGCGCGGGCGGTGGTTGGCGGCTCAGCGGAAGGTGCGCGAGCTGAAGATGGTGGGGCGCGCGCTGGCTTCTACTGCGCACCCGGTGCTGGCGCAGATTATTCCCATGCGTTTCTGCAACTTGAGCTGCGCCTATTGCAACGAGTACGACAAGGTCTCAGAGCCGGTGCCGGTTGAGGAGATGTACCGGCGGATCGACCACCTGGGACGGCTGGGGACGGCCATGATCGGAATCTCGGGCGGGGAGCCGCTGACGCATCCGGGGCTGGACGACATTATCCGGCGGATGCGGCGGACGGGGGCGATTGCGGGGATGATCACCAACGGCTACCTGCTGAATGTGGAGCGGATTGAACGACTTAACAAGGCCGGCCTGGACCACATGCAGATTTCGATCGACAACCTGGAGCCGGACGAGGTTTCGAAGAAGAGCCTGAAGGTGCTGGATAAGAAGCTGCAGATGCTGGCCGAGTACGCAGAGTTCCACGTGAACATCAATTCGGTGGTGGGCGGAGGCTTCAAGAATCCCAACGACGCGATGGTGATCGGCAAGCGGGCGCTGGAACTGGGGTTTACTTCGACGATTGGAATCATCCACGACGACAGCGGACAACTGAAGCCGCTGAAGGAGGACGAGGCCAAGGTCTACTACGAGATGAACCACAGGAAGAAGATCAACTACTCGCGCTTCGACTACTTTCAGGAGGCGATTGCGCAGGGGGAGCCGAACGACTGGCGCTGCCGGGCGGGGTCGCGCTACCTGTATATCTGCGAGGATGGGCTGGTTCACTACTGCTCGCAGCAGCGGGGGTATCCGGGCGTGCCGCTGGCCGAGTATACGACGGCGGACGTGGAGCGGGAGTTTTTGACGGCCAAGAGCTGCGCGCCCAACTGCACGATCGGGTGCGTCCACAGGATCAGCCACATCGACCACTGGCGGGGGGCGCAGACGAGCACCGTTTCGCCGGGTGGACGCGGGGCGGAGACGCCGGTGCTGGTGAATATACAGATCGCGGATTGAGCGGAGCGGAATCGATCGCCAAATGAGAACGGCGTCCGCCGCGGCGGGCGCCGTTCTGTTTTGCAAGGTGGAGCGGCTACCTGTCGGCGGCCTTTTTGGCGGAGGCCGGTTTGGGGGCGGAGGCGGTGTCGGCGATGGCCTGGTCGATGAGCTGGTAGAGCTTGCTGCGGTCGACGACTTCGACGAAGGGAGCACCTTTGCTGTTGGCGGTGACGACCCAGATGGTGGGGGTGTGCTCGATGCCGATGCGCTGACCGAGAGCGTAGTCGGCCTTGACGTCGGCGGCGAGCTTGCCCTGGGGATCGAGGGCGAAGGGCAGGTCGATTTTGTGGTAGTCGGCAAACTTTTGAGTGAACTGGCGGAGGACGTCGGGGCTGGTGATGGAGGGCTGATTGGCGAAGACCTGGTCGCGGAACTCGTCGCCGAGGGCCTTGCTTTTCAAGTCGAACCAGCGGGCGTCGACCGCGGCGTTGAAGCTCCAGTTGTGGAATGGGAGCGGGAAATCGTGGCGTACCCAGGGAATCTTGTAGGTGGCGGCGGCCTGCTTGAGGATCGGGTTGGCGTTGGCGCAGTCGGGGCACTCGAGGTCTTCGAATTCGACAATGGCTACGCGGGCTCCGGCGGGCGGGCGAAGGCCGGAGGGGTCATGGACCTGGGTTCCGCGGGATGGAGGGGCGAACTGGGCGTGGGCGGCTGCGGCCGAGGCGAAAAGCGCGGCGGAGGCAAGGGCCAGGAACAGGCCGGCGCGGTTGGGGACGGGATGGGCGAGGCGAAAGAGGCGAAACATAGCGATTGGACGGCTCCCTATGGGTCATTGTAACGGGAGAGACGCGAGAAGGTTGCGGAGGGGCTGGAAGCGGGGCGTTGCTACTGGCGGTCGCGGCGGCGTGCGGCGATCCAGCGGCGCCATTTGTAGTCGGCGAAGAGGGAGACGGCGACGAGGACAACGGCGAGGATGCCGAGGAAGATCTTCATGGTGCTTTCAGGATCGCATGAGGCGGGGTGGGGCGGGGAAGACGTTGGTGGATTCCCAGGATTCAAAAGCGGCATCCGGGCAAGATTCAATGAGGCACAAACAGGCAGGGAATTTCCCTGGCCCGATGCATTACCCTCTAAGTTGATCCGGCTGGGTTGAAGAGGGCGCAGGTTTGGCCTTTGTGTTTTCCCACCCTAGCGGCAAAAACAAAGACGCCGTGCCCAGAGGGCACCCAGGTGGGGCACCCGGCGTTTGTGAAAAATGGGCGGAGGACGAGTCGTCTTCTTTGGATTCCCAGGTCTCAGAAGCGAGACCTGGGGCACCCGGCGTTTGTGGGGAATGGGCGGAGGGCGAGCCGTCTTCTTTGGTTTCCCAGGTCTCAGAAGCGAGACCTGGGGCACCCGGCGAACGGATAACTGCGGGCCGAGGACGGCTCAGGGGCCTTAACTTTGCGCATAGTTTTGTCGAATATTGGAACCTTTGGGGACATCAATCCGCTGATCGCAATTGCGCTGGAGCTGAAGCGGCGGGGACACGCGCCGGTGATGGCGGTGCCGGCGGTGTTTGAGGAGAAGATTGTGCCGCTGGGGCTGGAGTTTCACGCGGTGCGGCCGGATATCGATCCGGAGAACACGATTCTGGTGGAGATGATCTACGACGTGCGCAAGGGCACGGAGCGGGGGCTGAGGGAGTTTCTGTTTCCGGTGCTGCGCCAGACATACGACGATCTGTTGGATGCGGCGACCAGGCCGGAGCGGGCCGACCTGCTGCTGCTGGGCGAGCTGAACTATGCGGGACCGCTGGTGGCGGAGATGACGGGGATCAAGTGGGCGAGCTATGTGCTGGCGCCGCTGTCGTTTTTTTCGGCGTTCGACCCGCCGGTGTTGCCGATGTATCCGCGGCTGGCACGGGCGGACAGGACGGTTCCGGGGATGGGACGGGTGATCAAGCGGCTGGCTCGATTTGTGAGCCGGAAATGGCCGCAGCCGATCTACGATCTGCGGGCGGAACTAGGGCTGGCGAAGGGCGCGAATCCACTGTTCGACGCCAAGCATTCGCCTTACCTGGTGCTGGCCTTGTTTTCGCGGGTGCTGGGAGTGGAGCAGAAGGACTGGCCGGAGAACACGAAGATTACGGGGTTCTGCTATTACGATTCGGACGCCGGGAATGCGGCGCTGCCCAGGCATCTGGAGGAGTTTCTGGCGGCGGGGGCGGCGCCGGTGGTGTTTACGCTGGGTTCGGCGGCGGTGCTGGCGGCGGGAAGGTTCTACGAGTTCAGCGCCAAGGCGGCGATGCGGCTGGGAGTGCGGGCGGTGCTGCTGATTGGGACGGATGAGCGGAACCGGCCGCGGCAGGCGCTGCCGGAATCGATTTGCGTGGCGGAATATGCGCCGTTTTCGGCTCTGTTTCCGCGGGCGGCGCTGGTGGTGCACCAGGGCGGGGTGGGGACGACGGCGCAATGCCTGCGTGCGGGCAAGCCGATGCTGATCATGCCCTACTCGCACGACCAGCCGGACAACGGCAGGCGGATGCGGCGGCTGAAAGTGGCGCGGGTGATCCAGCGCGGGAACTATTTGCCTGTGCGGGTGGCGCGGAAGCTGCAGGCGATGCTGGAGGAGCCCTCGTTTGCGCGGCGGGCGGCGCTGGTGGCGCAACGGCTGGAGCACGAGGACGGGGTGCGTTCGGCGTGCGATGCGCTGGAAGAGCTTTACCGGAGCACGCGGCAAGGGAAGCCCTGATCCGGTTGCAAGTCTCAGAGGCAGTCGGCGATGGGAGGGAATGTGAGCAAGAAGCTCAGAGCCAGCAGAGCAAAAGCAACAATGTTGATACGGCCTAGAGCGAGGGCCTTTCTCCGCCAGCGCCATTCCAAAATGCCCCAAGCGAGGAGCCAAATAAGAATGGCAGTGGTGGTTACGCCGGAGAGAGCGCCGGTGGGCTTATAGAGAACAAGGAGGCTTTTGATGGTTGCCGACTTATCGGCGGCTAAGGCCAGGAGTGCGAGAGCAAAGGCGCCGATGGCAGCGGAAAGAATGGCGGCGGCGCCGGACCCGTTGGTGAGGGCAGGTGTATTGAGCGAGGCGACACGATCTGACAAATTCATCTTTCCGCTCCTTCGCTCAGTTGAATGGTGTGGCCTCCCTGGACGGGGGCGTATTTGTCGATCATGGCTCCGAAGAGACCGGCGACGCCTGCCGCAAGAAACGAAGCCGCGGCAAAGCAGAGCACCGCGGCACGAAGTTGCCGATGGTTGCTGAGGTCGCGCCCGTACCTGATGAAGACAAACGCGACCATGGTGATGGAAATCGGAGCGAACCAAGCGACGTGCTCTTTCCACTCCATTCCCAGCGAGTGCCAGCCGATGGTCCCAGAATTCGACATCAGCAGGTGTTGCGGAAACATGGAGAGATCGACCATTCCAGTTGGCGGCGTGGCACGGTACCAGGGGTAGATGAGATAAGTCCCGGTCAGCACTGCCGCCCAGGCAAGTACGGCCATGGTGATGAGGTAGAACTTGAGGAAGCGGAATTGGCCGGGCGTGTGGCCGGGCGTGGATTGGGATGGAGTGGGCGAATGGGTGAATCGATAAAGCTCGACCAGCGCTCCTGAAAATGCGAGCAGGTAGAGCGCGCCGAATCCCATGCCGTGAATCATTGTCCAAAGGCCGCGGGTAGTGATTTCCATCTGCTGTGTCCTCCGCTGTGGGCTGCCTCAACGCTCGTTGCGTTCCGCAGGTCATTCAAATCTGTTGCTCTGCATTGGCCCCTGCATCCATTCGCTGCTTGCCGCGTCCTTCTGGCCGCTTCCCTTGTCGTCTTTGCCCCAGGTCCAATACATTCCCGCATAGGCGTAGTTCTCTGTCTGGCCTGCGACCGAGTGGCCATAGCAGAAGAGGAATTGCTCGCCTTCGTGATGTTTGAAATGGTAGTAGCCGCCGACGTCGATCATCGTCGAACGCTGGGTTTGGGCCGCCGCAAAACCTTCGCGCCCGTGAGCAAAGACCTCCGCCCCCAACTCGAGTCTTTCGTTGAGTTCCCGTTTCACCAACCATCCCGTATAAGGAAAGTCGCGATAGTTGGTTTGCGGCACGACTTGATAGCCGCCGCCTCCGTCAAAGAGCCATTTGCCGGAGTTCTTTTGAAACCAGACGGGAAGTTTGTACCAGACTTTTCCAACACCGAGCCCGCTGTTGTAGTTTCCAGCCGGCATTTCGAACATGGTGAAGGTGCCGAATTGCGGAATGTGTTTGGTTTCTTTGATGATGGCGAGTTTGACGCCGAGTTCCATGTCGGTGAGGCCGAAGGCGCTCGGACCCGCTCCGCCGGGCAGATAAACGGGATTGTTCGATGGGAACACGCCTCCCCAGGGCAGGATAGCGTGCAACTGCACCCTGGGTATGGCGCCCCAGTTGAATTCGAAAGCCGGTCCTGTCGAGTCGATTTCCGCCGGGGTTCCATCGACGCCGCCGAAGATATAGAACTCGTAGTGATGCAGGTCAACCGGCACCGGATCGTCGGTTTGATACGGAGGTCCCTGCGCCCACAGGCGCGAACCGGCCAGCATGAGAAACAGGAACAGTATTCCTTTGGAACGGTGACTGCGACCCCTCATCGACGCCTATGGCC
>DASWZM010000069.1:0-12025 GCA_036404455.1 Occallatibacter sp.
ACCTGGCCAAGCGGGCAGGTGGATAAGCTGACGAATGTGCCGGTCGATCATATTATCGCCGTCAAAGAAGGCGCAGGAATTGTCCCGCATCCGTTTCCGAAAGTGCCACGCCGATGAAGCTGAGCGCGGCAAGGTTCGCGGGTGTATCGGCTGCGAACTTATACTGCATCATCGTCGCACGCTTTGACTTTTCCACGACAGTGCTTTCCCGGCTCCTGTCTCTCCGTACTCGCAAGTACGCTTCTCGGAGCCGGGACGTCTATCCGAAATCTCCATGCATACGGCGTCAGGCCACTTCGGGTTGCGCCGCGGTGATCTCCAGCTCGACGTGTTGGACGCCCAGGTAGGGGTGGTGCGCAGTGAGGCGCACCTTGCCGGGTTGTTCGGCGGCGCGGATCCAGACGGCGCCGGTACCTCCGATGAGCGCAAAGGGATTGTCGCCGATGAGTTCGGCCGGGCCGGTGAGTTCGAAGCGGATGGGGTCGTTGGCGAACGGGCGGATAGCGTCGAATTCATCCGTGACGCGGAGGACGACGCGGGTAGCGTCGGAGCCATCTGCAACGAGCGTAGTGTCGTCGGGCAGCAGCGTGAATTTCTGATCGATGCCCTTGCCTGAGAAACTGCGCGAGATGACTTGCTTGCCCTCAATGTAGCCGTCGATGCGCAGATCGCCCCAGCCTACGTCGCGGGTGTGGCTTGGTTCGGCGGTGAAGAGTGGGTATTTAAGGTGCGGGAACTGCATGCGGTCGGGATCGGCCTCGGCGATCAGCGCGCCGTTGACGTAGAACTTGAGGTGATCGCAGTTGGACGAGACCAGGGCCCTGCTGAAGCCGATGCTCTCATCGCCGCGCGCCCAGTGAAAGGCAGGCGCCAGGACGATCTCCTCGTCGGGGTCGCACTGCGAGCGGTAGAAGCCGGCGGCGGGCTTGGGCTCGCGGAAGATGTCGGTGACGCCGTGGTAGCAGATGCGGTCGCCGGAGCCGAAGTTGCTGTGCGTGTTGTAGTCGAAGGCGCACCAGGCGATCCCGCCCGCGTATTGCGGATCGGAGGCCAACTGGTCGTGGACGCGCGCGTGGCGCACGGTGTGTTCGCGCAGCCGCTCGATGTTGTCAATGGTCTTGGTGGGGTAGGTGTGGCCGACGAACTCGGTAATTAGATAGAGGGGATGATTGGGCGCCTTGAGCGGCCAGCCGAAGTCGTTCATGGTGAAGACGTCTTCCAGGAACTCAGACTCCTGGAAGTAGCGAATCCCGCCGGTCTGGCGCGTAGGGTCGAGTTGGTGAGCCATGGCGTTGGTGCGGGTGTAGAAGTCGTGGTTGTCGCGCGACTCGTTGATGCGCACGCCCCAGAGGATGATGGAGGGGTGGTTCCAGTCGCGGCGGATCATGCGGCGGACGTTGTCGACTGAAATGTCCTGCCAGGCCAGATCGCCAATATGCTGCCAGCCGGGAATCTCTTCGAGGACCAGCAGGCCGATCTCGTCGCACGCGTCGAGGAAGTGGCGCGACTGCGGGTAATGCGAAGTGCGGACGATGTTGCACCTGAGGTTCTTGCGCAGGATGAGAGCGTCGCGGCGCTGTACGCGGGCGGGCATGGCTTGGCCCACCCATGGGAAGGTCTGATGGCGGTCGAGGCCACGCAGTTTGACGACCGTGCCGTTGAGCGAAAAGCCCTGCGGCGTGAAGCGCGCCTCGCGGAAGCCGATGCGGCGCGTGTCGTGGTCAAGCAGATCCGCGCCGCGCAGCAGACGCACCTCGACGCTGTAAAGCTTGGGAGAGCGCAGATCCCAAAGCTGGATGGCGCCAAGCTTGTCGAGGTGCAGCGTGTGGCCCTCTGACGTCTCGGCAGGCGGCGGCAATTCCTGCGTGGTCTTGGCCAGCAGCCGCTTGCCGTCGTACAGCGCGGCTTCCAGGGTGAGTGCGGCGTCCGATGCGTGAAGATCGGCGGACGGCTCGGGATGTTCGACGAAGCACTGCACATCGAGTGCCGGGTGGCCTGACAGCACGTCCCTGGGCTGCGCGAAGATGTTCTCGATGAACGTGGGCGAGACGATACGCAGAGAGACCTCGCGATAGATGCCGCCGAAGGTGAGGTAGTCAACCTCGAAGCCGAAGGGCGGAATGTCCGGCCGCTCGCTGGAGTCGACTTCCACGGCCAGGACGTTGTCGCGGTCGAAGTCGACATGGGCGGTGAGTTCAAAGGAGAAGGGCGTGAATCCTCCCTTGTATTCGCCCAGGCGCTTGCCGTTGAGCCAGACAGTGGAGGCGGTCATGACCCCTTCAAAGTCGACGAAGACGCGGCGGCCGCGCGCCTCAGCGGGCAGGCGGAGACGGCGGCGGTAGATGGAGACGAACTCGTAGGACTTCTCGTCGAAGCTGTGCCACGGCACGCGAAGATTGGTGTGCGGCACGGTGACGCGGGCGAAGCTGCTGTCGTCGAAGTCCCGGTTGCGGGCCGCTGACGTGGCGGTGGAGTTATAGCGCCAATTGCGGTTGATGGGCAACACGATGCGTCCCGTTGCGGTGGGGGCTGATTCGGCGGCATAGCCGGCCGCCGGTAGGGCCGGGGTCACTGTTGCACCGGCAATCAGAGTTCCAGTGGTCTTAAGAAAATCGCGTCGATCCATAAGGCTCCTTTGCCAGGGAAAATGCAGGTGCAGCTGCGCTGGCTCTTGCTTTTCGCAGTGCGAGCGACGCTGGAATAGAAAGCAGTGAGTATTGTATGCGTTTCCAGACCGGTGTCCACTGGTTCTGGGAAAGCCCGGGGCGGAATCAGGGGATTCTGCGGAGTTGCTAACAGCCAGAACAACCAGATCCCGCGCCCGCTGCGCATCACCAGACTTGCCGATGGAATGGTTTTGTTGTCTCGAAGGGTGATGACTTGGCGAAATTGATAACCGAAGTCGAACGGGCCGGGCTGGTGATGAAAGTCGATGTCGAGGAAGCAGGCATTCAAGTAGCGGACAGCCTCGGCCATCCGGGGCCTTTTCCTTTGGGCAAGTGGCTGTTTGGAACGCGTGACCCCACGGTGACACGAATCGGGAACGTGGTCACCGTCTGATTTGTTATTTCTAATATCTTATTGATTTCATTCTATTTAAGTGGTGCGCCCGGAGAGATTCGAACTCCCGACCTACTGGTTCGTAGCCAGTCGCTCTATCCAGCTGAGCTACGGGCGCACATGGGTGCTTTGCAGCGAAACCATAGACAGATTATCAGGGTTCTTCGGACGGCGCAATCGGTACAGGGCCTTCTGAAAGGCCGGATTCAGCTGGCGGGCGCCGGCGGTGGGGCGGACGCCGGCGGAATCAACGGCAAATCCTGAATGATCTCGGGGACGATCTCAGGCGCGATCTCGAGGCCGGCCTGGCGGACGAGTTTGGTGACGGCGGCGGGGGTGAGCCGGGTCGCGTCGTACTCGACGCGCAGAGTACGGGCGGCATGATCGAAGATGAGACGGCGGATGCCGTAAACGTCCTTTGTGCTGGCCAGCGCGAAGACCGCGAGCTCAGTGGGCGGCGTGGAATAGCGATAAATGATTTCCACTGTGGTCATAGGGCAATGATAGCAAGGCGCGGAACTGAAAGCGACGCTGTGGGCTTCCGTTTCCTGGGTAGATTGCGTCCAGGTTTCACAATAGAGACTTGGGACAGCCGCCTTGGGAGTTGAAAACACCTAAAGTGTCTTGAGATAAGCGCGGATCTCGGGGCTTGACCAGTCCTGGGCACCGATGAATTTGCGACGGATTACGCCCTTGCGGTCGATAACGTAGGTCTCGGGCCACTGCTCGGTGTGGTAAAGCCTGGCGCTGCTCTGGCGAGGGTCGCGGACGGTGATCAGGTCCACGTGGCGGCGGACGAGGAAGCGTTTGTAGTCGTCTTCATCCTCGTCGATGCTGATGGCGAGAATGGCTAGATCTGGGCGGTCGCGGTGGAGCTCGATCAACCCCGGGATTTCCTGAATGCAAGGGGCGCACTGCGTCCACCAGAAGTTGAGCAGCACGACTTGTCCGCGGTAGCTGGCCAGATGGACAGTTGTGGTTCCGTCGGCCACGGTGAAATCGGGGGCGACCTGACCGGTTTGGGCGGGGTGCGCGCCGCGATCACAAGCGGACACGAGGGCCAGCGGCAGGAGCAGGGTGAGTGTGAGTAAACGCGAGGACCGCACATCCCTATAATACGGAGCGAAAGGCCCCAACGAAAGGGTGGCGCGTCATGGAGAAGGACAGGTCGCAGGCAAATGGGGCGGCAGGGGCTGGGGGATGGAAGCCGGTGCTTGGGCTCTCCGACGAAGCGGGCGAGCAGGTTGCGGTTCCGGGGCGGTTGGGGTGGTCGGCTGGGACGGTCTTCGACCAGCCGGAGCCGGAAGAACTGATTGAGCTGACGGTGATCGTTCCGGCGCGGAACGAGGAGGATTGTCTGGGCGTGTGCCTTGAGTCGCTGGTGTGCCAGTCGGAGGAGATCTTCGAGTTGGGCAAAGATTGGGAGCTGGTGGTGGTGGACGACGACTCGACCGATCAGACTGCTGCGATTGCGCGCGGTTTTGCAGGGGTTACAGTGATGGAGGCGGCCAAGCTGGAGGCGGGCTGGACAGGGAAGGCGAATGCGATTTGGACGGCGGCCAGGAAAGCGCGGGGGCGGTGGTTGTTGTTTACCGACGCGGATACGATTCACGAGCCCGGAGATCTGCACAGGGCGATGCACGAGGCGGCGCGGCACAAGGTGGGGGTGCTGAGCTATTCGCCGCGACAGATTGTGAGCGGAGTTGTGCAGCGGTCGCTGATGCCGCTGGTATTCTGTGAGCTGGCGCTGGCCTATCCGCCGGCCAAAGTCTCGGACCCGAACCAGCGAATTGCGGCGGCCAACGGGCAGTTTTTGCTAGTGGAGCGTGAGGCCTACCGGCGGCTGGGCGGGCACGCATCGGTGTCGGAAAAGGTGCTGGAGGACGTGGAGCTGGCTTTTTTGGCCAAGCGGCGCAAGGTGGGGCTCCGGTTCCGGTACGCGGACGAGGCGGTGGCTGCGCGGATGTACCGCTCGACCGCGGCAATGGTCGAGGGCTGGACAAAGAACCTGGCGCTGCTGTTCGACAACTCGCTGGCGCTGGCGGCGTGGCGGGCGCTGGATATTTTGCTGTTGGTGGGGCTGCCGGTGCTGACGGTCGAACTGTGGAGCGCGCGCTTCGCGGCACATTCGCTCCAGTGGCTGGGAGCGGGGTGGGTGCTGGCGCTGCTTTGGATACGGACTTTGGTCCGGTTCTATGCGCGGGTTGCGAAATCGAACTTTCCGCTCCTGGATTGCGTCCTTGCGCCACTGGGGCTGCCGTTGTTTGTGGCGTTGCTCTACCGGAGCTGGTTTCAGCATCGAATCCTGAAGCGGGTAAGCTGGAAGGGACGGGAGTATCCAGAATAACCCCCACCCCCACCCCGTCTCTGTAAGGAAATTCCTTGTTTTCAGTGGGTTACGACCGGGATCTCGCCCCAAATTCTTCATTCAAAAACGAGTTATTTGCAGATATTAGACGTTTAAGGAGTTAGGCGGCTTTTTTCGGTGTGCGAGGGGATATTTTGCTGACCAAATCCACGAAAACAAGGCCCTCTCCTTCCGCGCCTGTTTGTGCGCAGCTTTCTGACCTGTGTTTCGCATGGTGGAGCTCACCACCCTCGCTGTCGGGCTATCGCGTCCTATTCAATTCACATTATGCAACACGGGCACATAATTAACTGCAAAAGGTCAGCCGTTTTCCGGATGCGATGGGGAGCGCATCCCTGCACGAAGCGCCGTACCCGACCCTGTTGGTTTTTGGACAGGTTCTTAGTACTACAGTTGTACTTGCTCCCTGTCGTCGAGAAAGGGGCAAAAGCCCGGGCCTGAAGGCCCCGCAAATTCGCATTCTCTCCGGGGGCTAAAGCCCCCGGCTCCCTCCGGAGTCGACGATCTACAACTGTAGCATTAGGTGCGCAGCAGAGGAAGCCGTTGAGAGCGGTAAGCTCGGGATTGGAGATAGAGCATGATTCGTTACGGGTTGCTGGGCTTTGGCCATCATTGTGAGAAGCGGTTGATTGCAGCATTCCCAGGGGCGCACGCTTCCGTCCTGGCGGGATTGTGGCGGCGCGACTTGAGGAAGGCGGCCGCCAACGCTCGCGCCTACTCCATCGAACATGTCTTCGCGACCGCGGAGGAGTTGTGTGCCGCGCCGGCTATCGACGCTGTCTTCGTGACTTCGCCCGATGCGCTGCACCTGCCACACGTGTTGTTGGCTCTGGCGCACGGTAAGCCAGTTTTATGCGAGAAGCCGCTGGGGATGCGCGCCGAGGAAGTGAAGCAGATGCTGGCCGCGGCAAAGGCTGCTGGGCAGTGCCTGGGCGTGGCGCAGAATCTCCGCTACAACAAGAGCCTTGAGGTAATGCGGGACTGGATTGCCGAGGGACGGATTGGCCGCCCACTATTGGCTCATTCGCAGTTCTGTTACGCGGCGGAGACCAGCCCGCGGCAATGGATCTACGATCCGGCATTGGCCTGTGGAGGACCGATAGGCGATGTCGGCATCCATTGCATCGATGCGCTGCGTTTTGTGCTGGGTAGCCGCGTGGCGGCCGTGAATACGCTGGCGCGCGCGGATGAAAGGTCAGGCGCGCTGGAGGCTTACGCGGCAATCGGTTTGGATTTCAGCGGCAGCGCCGTGGGCACGGTGACGGTGAGTACACGCGGCGCCTATCGCTCGCTGATCGAGGTGACCGGGGAGACAGGTGCGATTGTGAGCGAGAACGGACTCACGGTGGATTCGGATGTGGATGTGCTGCTTTGGCACGCGGGTAAGACTGCCGAACGGAAGACCGTTTCAAATGGCAACGGTTATACGCTCATGCTGGACTCGTTCTCGAACTGGGTGCGAGGACTGGGAGAATACCGTGCGACCGGCGAGGACGGCTTGCACAACCAGCAGGTGCTGGATGCGGCGTATTCAAGCTGGCACACGGGCGAACGTCAAACGCTGCCGCCGGCGTAGAGGCCGGGCCTGCTCGCCGGCAACCGCGGCGGCGGGCTTACGTCCGTGCTGTCTTGGCGGTGGAGGGCAGGAAATCTGCGCCCACGGGCCAGGGCTGCCGGGCGTACCAGGCATTGGCCTGGGCCTCAGTCCAACGTTCCGGGGCTGTTGAGGCTTGGTGGGCGCGGAGGCTGGGGATGATGGCAAGCAGAAGCGCCAGCGCGGTGAGGCCGCGCCAGCTTTGGGAAAGAGACAGGCTCATGGAAGCTCCCTCAATCTTCGAGAAGGAGCATTTTACTTTGCAGGGACGAGGCTCGCCGCTTTGGCGCGTTCGGCGGCGGCATCCGCGCCGCGGCCCTGGCGCTCATAGGCGACGGCGAGCTGGCTGTGGGCTTCGGCGAAGGTGGGATCGGCGGCAATGGATTCCTGGTAGCGGGAGACGGCATCGGCGATTTGGCCGCGCAGGAGGAGTTGGTTTCCGGCGTTGAGGGCGAAGGCTGCCTTCTGGCGATTGACGGCGCTGCGGGCAAGATCGGCGCCCTGGCGGCGATACTCGGCAGCCTGGCTGCGCAGCTCTTTGACCTGGACGCGCAACTGATCGGCCTTCTGCTGGTCCCCGGCCGCTTCGGCAGCGTCGGCGGCTGCGGTTGCGGCGCCGGCCTGCTCGGCTAACACCCCGGCCAGCGTGACCCGGGGACCGGGCTGGCCGGGGAGAAGCGGAATGGCCTTTTCGAGGGCGTCGCGGGCCTCGTCAAGGCGGGAGTCCTGCTTGAGCGTGCTGCCGAGGATGGCCCAGGCGTCGCCGTTCTCCGGACGCAGGGATACGGCCTTCTTGAGCTCGACGACCGCTTCGTCCAGTTTGCCGATCTGCATATAGAGAATGCCAAGCGTGTAGGGCGGATCCTGGAGGGTGGGGTCCATCTGGCCAGCGCGGGTGAGTTCGGCGATGGCGTCGTCGACGCGGTCCTTGAGTTTGTAGGCCATGCCGAGGTCGTAGTGAAGCTGCGGATCGTTGGGGTCGAGCGCCAAAGCGGCCTGGAAGTCGGCGATGGCCTCGTCGAAGGCGGAGAGCTGGACGTGGGCCACGCCCTGATCCTTGTAGATGGTCGGGTCGGCAGGGGCGGCAGTGAGGGCCTGCTGGAAGTAGGCGAGGGCGTCTTTGGCCTTGCCGGTGAGGGTGAGCGCGAGGCCCAGATTGGTGAGCGAACTGATGTTGTGGGGCTCACGCTCGATGGCTTTCAGGAACCACGGAATCGCCTCCTGCTGGCGGCCCTGGCGCTGGAGGGCCATGGCCAGCTCGTTTTGAACGCCGGGCAGTTCGGGATTGAGCTTGACGGCCTGTTCCAGATGAGGAGTAGCGGCTTCGTCCTGGCCGGCCGCCTCGAGCGTGCGCCCGAATTCAGACTGGGCAAGTGCGTTGGACGGCTCTTGCGCAACCGCTGCCTCAAAGGAGGCAAGGGCTGCGTCTAGGTCATGCTGCTGGCGCTGCACGATGCCGAGGTGGATGCGCGCGAGGATATAGGAGCTGTCGATCGAGAGGGCGTGCTCGAATTGGGGCCGAGCCTGGCTCCAATTGCCTGACTGAGCATAGAGGGAGCCGATGGCGTCGAAGAGATCGGGTCTTGCACCGCCGCGGTCAGCGGCCGCTTGAAACATCTCGATTGCGCCGGCCTGTTTGCCGGTAGCCGCGAGGGCACGCGCATAGGCCTCGCAGAAGTCAGCGTCGACGGGCTGCCCGCCGGGCTGTTGCGAGGCTTGGAAGGCGACGCCGAAGTGAGGGTTCGCCTTCGCCGGCTCACCGGCTTTTGCATAGGCGAGCGCGAGATTGGATTCGATTCCCTGGTCGCCGGGCTTGAGACTAAGGGCGGCTTCAAGCTCGGGGACGGCCTGGGCCGGCTTGCCCAGCTCGACCAGAACCGCGCCCAGGGCTTCGTGGCCCTCGGGAATCTGTGGGGCAAGGCGGGCGGCTTCGGCGAATTGGACCCTTGCCTGCTCCAGGTTTCCGGCTTGAAGGGCCTCATAGCCGGCGTGAAAGGCAGCGCTCGCTTGCTGGAGCTTGTCAGGCTGCCGGGGGCTCGGCGCCTGGGCGGCAAGAAAGAGCGAGACGGGGACGAGGATGCAGATCAGGATGGGGGCAAGAGCGCCTCGATGCAGATGCATGGTCTATTTTCCCGCAGCCTGCGGTTTGTTATTTTGCTGCAGTTCCACGCCTGTCTTGAACTCGCGGTTGGCCTCGGCTAACTGGCCGGTCGCCTTGTAGGCTTGGCCGAGCAGGTTGTGGGTGAGGTAGTTCGACGGGTCCATCTTTGCGGCATGGTCGAGATAGTGGAGAGCCTGTATGG
Source organism: Occallatibacter sp. (assembly GCA_036404455.1). Classification (GTDB taxonomy): domain Bacteria; phylum Acidobacteriota; class Terriglobia; order Terriglobales; family Acidobacteriaceae; genus Telmatobacter. Next base: position 9,326 of record DASWZM010000069.1, read on the forward strand.
GCTGCTTGAGATTGAGAAATGTCTGTCCCAGCAAGATATATGGGGCGGTGGAGCTGGGTTCGAGCAGTACCGCGCGATTCAGAGCCTGTTGGGCCTCGGGATACTGACCGCTGCGGAGGTAGGCGTCTCCGAGGCGGTCATAGAGGAGTCCGTTGAGCGGGTTGATCTTGCGTTCGGTCTCCAATTCGCGGATTGCCGCGGGGACGTCGGCTTTTGCCAGGGCCACTTCAGCCAATAGCTGGTGGGCGAGTGGGAGTGCGGGGTTCAGTTCGAGCGCCTTTTGGGCCTGGTGGGCGGCCTCGTCAGCGAACTCGCGGCGGAGAAAGAGCCGGCCGGCGAGGAGATACGCCTCAGCGGAGTCGGGGGCAAATCCGTATTGGGCGGCAAAGGCGTGACGAGCATCGTCGTAACGCTTTAGATCGGCGTAGCAGAGGCCAAGAACATATTGCGGGTCGATGTTGGCGCGGTCCACTGAGGCGTGAGCCTTTTCGAGGAAGGGAATGGCCTTTGGCGCGTAGCCCTGGCGGAAGAGGATCACGCCGTGCATCTCGATGGATTCGCGATCGTTGGGGTCCTGCTCGGCAGCCTTGGTGAATGCCTCGATGGCCTCTGGGAATTGTTCCTTCTGGTAGAAGATGATGCCGCGCAGCCGCTCTACGCCGGCGGGTTCGGGTGACTGCGCCGCTAGCTGGTTGAGCTGTACCAGCGCCTTGTCGAGGCGTCCCCTTGCGGCCAGGTCCTGGGCAACTTCAAATGGTGTGGGCGTGGGGGTTGCGGCTTCGTCGCCGGACTGGGGTGCATTTTGCGGGACCTGGGCCTGAGCGGCCAGGGCGAGGAGTGCGGCGAGAAATGCGGTAATGAATGTGCGCTGCATGGCTGAAGCCTATCTTGCAGTTTACGGCATTACCGGGGAATCGGAGCCCTGTCTAGTTCCGTGCAGGGTCACCGCACCCTGATGGTCGCGTCGACTGCAGGGCTTGGCTTCAAAATACGGTATTCCTAGTAATGCTGTAGTTCCTGGATTGCGTTTTTTCTCATGCTTCGACGATAGATATTGCGGGCAAAAAGAAAGAGGGGAGCCGAAGCTCCCCTCGAGGTTTGTTGCGGCTCCTCGCGCGAAATCAGAACTGAACGCGGAGAGAGAATTCCATTTGACGAGGCCCGCAAGTACTGCCGACGCAGCCGTTCGCTTCGCTGTTGATGATGCCTGCCGGCGAGCCAGTTGGCGTGGAGACGGAACCAAAGGCATCGCCGTTGCCCGGGTTGCTCGCGTTGATGTGGTTGAAGGCGTTGTATGCATCCATACGGAACTTGACGGCAACGTTCTCCCAAACGGTGAACGCTTTGGTGAGCCCGAGGTCGGAAGTAAAGAACTTCGGACCGCGATAATTATTTTGGCCCTCGTTTCCGATCGTGTCCAGTCCTGGCCACGAGAAGACGCCGCCGGACCTCGGTTGAGCCGTGAAGAAGCTCCGGGACTTGGATGCCGGGTCGAACTTGGTCAGAGAGGTCTTCATGTGGCCGTGGACGTTCGGCACGCAAGGCGCCGCCGTGCCGCCCGTGCTGTGGGAGCAGTCCTCATCCAGCGGTGTCCCGGCTGCTGAGGGGAGGAAGTCATCGTACCCGACGGTAAACGGCAAACCGCCGGACCAGTTGGCAGTACCGCTCAACTGGAAACCGCCGATGATCAGGTCGGTTGCGCGGTTGGCGTCGGGGACAAACTGTTTGCCCTTGCCGAAGGGCAGGTCATAGCTGCCGTACCCGGAGATTTGCTGGTTGCGGACGTTGCTATCGCGCAAATGGGGGACGGAATGGCTCCAGGTCCAGTAGCCTGTGGTGTCACCGAACGCGGCAGCCCACTGGTAGTTGCCAGTGATCGCAAGGCCCTTGGTGAGCTGCTTGGCAAGGGTTACCTGCATGGCGTCGAATTCGGTGTTCTGGGAATCGTACCTGGCGTTGACACCGGGTTCCCAACCGCACATGCCGGCTGTGATGTTGGGCTCGCCGGTAGGCGTTACGTAGGTCGGGTCTGAGCATGCTGCAAGCTTTCCGCCGTAGTACCGCTGCAGGAAGCTTCCGTTGGAGACACCGCCGCTATACCCTGCGGGGAGGACTCCTTTCGGGCCGTTCGCATCCCAGTTCAAGGTCTGTCCGGTGACGCTATACGCACCCGGCAGGCTGAGAGCCGCTTCGTTGGGATTGGTGGTGTTGCCGTCGCCGTCGCCCAGAGTGTGTGTTCCCTTGTTGGCTACGTATGCCAAGGTCAAGGCGAGGGTCGGAGTGAGTGCCCGCTGAGCGCTCAGATTCCAGGCATCGACCGACGGGAAGGTGAGCGGGTTCTGGCGCGTGGCGGTGGAGACTCCATAGCCCGGATTGGGCAACAGGCCGTTGGCAGGTACCGCGGGAAAGACGTATGCGGGCGGACCCTGCTGAGTTACTCCATTCTGAACGCATCTCGGATCCGAACCCGGCCCTAGATTGAACTCACACGCAGTACTTCCTCCAGGCTCGTTGATTTGCTGGTTGGCCAGAACGGGGATGTTCTGGGTGACGGTATGGCCGAAGATGGAGCCGAAGACGCCGGTGTCAAAGCTCCGTCCGTAACCGGCGCGAATGACGGTCTTCGGGTCCAACTGGTAGGTAATGCCAATGCGCGGCGCGAACTGCTTTGCCTTGTCGATGGTCCAGCCCATATCTGAG